>NZ_AJML01000039.1:0-144625 GCF_000259525.1 Streptococcus sp. SK140
GGTAACAAAATGTACCATGTCCCCAAGTCTGGAGGGACTGTTTTTTTACTGGTAAAAAGTAAATCCCAAATTGTCATATGTTCTCCTTAACTTATTCGAATCGGTAAATGTCTCCATCTTGTTTGCCGACTAAAAACCAATGCTGTTCTTGCTTCTATTTTCAACCATTATATCGAATTAAAATCCTTTTTTCAATTTCTACTTCTTTTCAACTTGGCTGGTCTCCCAGGAATTTCAATTCCTGCAGGATTTGCTCAAGGACTACCTGTCGGTCTGTCCTAAGTATTCAGAAGAGACTATCTACCAAGCTACTACTGCTTTTGAAGCAACAACAGACTACCCTCTTTGAAATCTCTGATGAGTGGATCGAAGAAATGCGCACTGAGTTGCCAGAGTTTCCAAAAGAACGCCGTACTCGCTACGCCTCTCAACTCGGATTATCAGACTACGATGCTAGGTCAGTTGACTGCTAACAAAGTCACCTCTGACTTCTTTGAGAAAGCTGTTGCCCTTGGCGGTGATGCTAAGCAAGTCTCTAACTGGCTCCAAGGTGAAGTCGCTCAGTTCTTGAATGCTGAAGGTAAGACGCTTGAAGAAATCGAGTTGATTCCAGAAAACTTGGTAGAAATGATCGCTATCATCGAAGACGGCACTATTTCATCTAAGATTGCCAAGAAAGTCTTTGTCCACCTTGCTAAAAACGGTGGAGGTGCTCGTGAATACGTTGAAAAAGCCGGTTTAGTTCAAATTTCAGATCCAGATGTTTTGATTCCAATCATCCATCAAGTCTTTGTCGATAACGAAGCTGCTGTCGCAGACTTCAAGTCAGGAAAACGGAATGCAGACAAGTCCTTTACTTGTTTTCTCATGAAAGCAACTAAAGGACAAGCCAACCCACAAGTCGCCCTTAAGCTACTTGCCCAAGAATTGGCTAAGTTGAAAGAAGAGTAATATGTAAAAGAAACCAGCCTTGAGGTTGGGGTTTTTCTTGACAAATTAATAGAAAGCGTTTACAATATTACGTGTAAAGTTTCCGAAAAAGAAAACTAAAAATCGCAACAATAAGGAGTTATTCATATGGCTACAATGAAAGCTGCTCGCTGGCATGGCAAAAAGGACGTTCGTATCGAAGAAGTAGAAGTCCCTAAAGTACAACCTCATCAAGTAAAGGTAGCGGTCAAATTCACGGGAATCTGTGGGACAGACTTGCATGAATACTTGGATGGACCAATCTTCATTCCAACGGAAGAGCATGTTTATTCTGGTCAAAAAGCACCCGTTACCCTCGGTCACGAGTTTGCTGGAGAAATTGTTGAGGTTGGAAGCGATGTGACTCGTGTCAAAGTCGGTGATCGTGTGACAATCGAGCCAATTTTGGCAAAACACAACTTAATTGGTGATTACAACCTTGATACAAATTTGAACTTCGTCGGTCTTGCGGCAGATGGTGGATTTGCTAAATACTGTGTCCTAGATGGAGATTTAGTCCATGTGATTCCAGATAGCTTGAGCTATGAGCAAGCAGCGCTTACAGAACCTGCTGCTGTAGCCGTTTATGCAGTTCGTCAATCTGCTATTAAGGCCGGAGATACAGCTGTTATCTTTGGTTTGGGGCCTATCGGTCTCTTGATTGTGGAAGCTCTTCGTGCAGCTGGTGCTTCTAAGATTTATGCCGTTGAATTATCACCAGAACGCCAAGCCAAAGCAGAGGAATTGGGGGCTATCGTTGTACGTCCACAGGATGGAGAAACAGTTGTTGAAGCTGTACACCGTTTGACAAATGGTGGTGCAGACGTTTCTTATGAAGTAACTGGTGTACCAGTAGTTTTGGGGCAAGCTCTAGCCGCAGTACATAAGGCAGGTGAGTGTATGGTTGTCTCTATCTGGGAACGAGAAGCAAATATCAATCCAAATGAATTTGCTATTCAAGAAAAGACACTGAAAGGAATTATTGCTTATCGTCATATCTTCCCTAAAGTATTAGAATTGATGGAACAAGGTTACTTCTCTGCTGAAAAACTGGTTACTAAGAAAATTAAATTGGAAAATATCGTGGAAGACGGCTTTATCGAATTAACTCAAGACAAGTCACAAATCAAGATTTTGGTAGAACCAGAATAAAAAATCAATCTTTTTAAGACAATACAATCAGGTCGGAGCAAGGTCGCTTCGGCCTTTTGAAATGTAATACTCTGCCATGCGACTATGGTAAAAAGGGAGAGCCTCAGACAGGGGCAGGCGTGCCGAAATATACCAAGCGTTGATAATCAGTAATTGAATCAATTGACCCCAATACCAAAAATCTCGATAGCGCTTAGATGAGGCATAACGAATTGATAGAGCAGCTATGACTAGCAAAGAAGTAGGTAACAAAATGTACCATGTCCCCAAGTCTGGAGGGACTGTTTTTTTACTGGTAAAAAGTAAATCCCAAATTGTCATATGTTCTCCTTAACTTATTCGAATCGGTAAATGTCTCCATCTTGTTTGCCGACTAAAAACCAATGCTGTTCTTGCTTCTATTTTCAACCATTATATCGAATTAAAATCCTTTTTCAATTTCTACTTCTTTTCAACTTGACTTACCTTATTTATAGGAAAATATGGTAAAATAGAACAGATAAATAATCATCATTTCACGAAAGGATGCAAGATGAAAATTACGCAAGAAGAGGTAACACACGTTGCCAATCTTTCAAAATTAAAATTCTCAGAAGAAGAAACTACTGAGTTTGCGACAACCTTGTCTAAGATTGTTGATATGGTCGAATTGCTCGGCGAAGTCGACACTACTGGTGTCGAACCAACGACTACCATGGCAGATCGCAAGACCGTTCTTCGCCCAGACGTAGCCGAAGAGGGAACTGACCGTGATCGCTTATTTAAAAATGTACCTGAAAAAGACAATTACTATATCAAGGTACCAGCTATCCTGGACGATGGAGGAGATGCCTAATGACTTTTAACAATAAAACGATTGAAGAGTTGCATAATCTCCTTGTATCTAAGGAAATTTCTGCAACCGAACTAACGCAAGCAACGCTTGAAGATATCAAGGCGCGTGAAGAAGCTATCAATGCCTTTGTCACTATCGCTGAAGATCAAGCTCTTGCTCAAGCTAAAGCTATTGACGAAACTGGAATTGACGCTGACAATGTCCTTTCAGGAATTCCGCTAGCAGTTAAGGATAATATCTCTACAGACGGCATCCTCACAACTGCAGCCTCAAAAATGCTTTATAACTACGAGCCAATCTTTGATGCGACAGCTGTTGCCAATGCAAAATCTAAGGGCATGATCGTTGTTGGGAAAACCAACATGGACGAGTTTGCCATGGGTGGTTCTGGTGAAACATCTTACTACGGTGCAACTAAAAATGCCTGGGACCACAGCAAGGTTCCCGGTGGATCATCTAGTGGTTCCGCAGCTTCTGTAGCTTCAGGACAAGTCCGTTTGTCTCTTGGTTCTGATACAGGTGGATCCATCCGCCAACCGGCTGCCTTCAACGGGATTGTCGGTCTCAAACCAACCTACGGAACAGTTTCACGTTTCGGTCTGATTGCCTTTGGTAGCTCATTAGACCAGATTGGTCCTTTTGCTCCTACCGTTAAGGAAAATGCGCTCTTGCTCAATGCTATTGCTAGCGAAGATGCAAAAGACTCTACTTCTGCTCCTGTCCGCATTGCCGACTTTACTTCAAAAATCGGTCAAGACATCAAGGGAATGAAAATTGCTTTGCCTAAGGAATACCTTGGTGAAGGGATTGCCCCAGAGGTTAAGGAAACCATTCTGAATGCTGCTAAACACTTTGAAAAACTTGGTGCAGTTGTAGAAGAAGTTAGCCTTCCTCACTCTAAATACGGTGTGGCAGTCTACTACATCATCGCTTCATCTGAAGCTTCATCAAACTTGCAACGTTTTGACGGTATCCGCTATGGTTTCCGTGCTGAAGACGCTAAGAACTTGGACGAGATTTACGTTAACACTCGTAGCCAAGGATTCGGTGACGAAGTCAAACGTCGGATCATGCTTGGTACTTTCAGTCTTTCATCAGGTTACTACGATGCTTATTATAAGAAGGCTGGTCAAGTTCGTACCCTCATCATCCAAGATTTTGAAAAAGTCTTTGCGGATTACGACCTCATCCTTGGCCCAACAGCTCCAAGCGTGGCCTTTGACTTGGATTCGCTCAACCACGATCCAGTTGCTATGTACTTGGCGGATCTCTTGACCATCCCAGTCAACTTGGCAGGTCTCCCAGGAATTTCAATTCCTGCAGGATTTGCTCAAGGTCTACCTGTCGGTCTACAATTGATTGGTCCTAAATACTCAGAAGAGACTATCTACCAAGCTGCTGCTGCTTTTGAAGCAACAACAGACTACCACAAACAACAACCCGTGATTTTTGGAGGTGATAACTAATGAACTTTGAAACAGTCATTGGACTTGAAGTCCACGTAGAGCTCAACACCAATTCAAAAATCTTCTCACCTACTTCTGCCCACTTTGGAAATGACCAAAATGCCAATACAAACGTGATTGACTGGTCTTTCCCAGGTGTTCTGCCAGTTCTCAATAAGGGTGTAGTCGATGCTGGTATCAAGGCAGCTCTTGCCCTCAACATGGACATCCACAAGAAGATGCACTTTGACCGCAAGAACTACTTCTATCCTGATAATCCTAAAGCCTATCAAATTTCTCAATTTGATGAGCCAATCGGTTATAACGGCTGGATTGAAGTGGAGCTAGAAGACAGTACAACTAAGAAAATCGGTATTGAGCGTGCCCATTTGGAAGAAGATGCTGGTAAAAATACTCACGGAACAGATGGTTTCTCTTATGTCGACCTTAATCGTCAAGGGGTGCCATTGATTGAGATTGTATCTGAAGCCGACATGCGTTCTCCTGAAGAAGCTTATGCATATCTAACAGCCCTCAAGGAAGTGATCCAATATGCTGGTATTTCCGACGTTAAGATGGAAGAAGGTTCCATGCGTGTGGATGCCAACATCTCCCTTCGTCCTTATGGTCAAGAGAAATTTGGTACCAAGACTGAGTTGAAAAACCTTAACTCCTTCTCAAACGTGCGTAAGGGTCTTGAATACGAAGTGCAACGTCAGGCTGAAATCCTTCGTTCAGGTGGTCAAATCCGCCAAGAAACACGTCGTTACGATGAAGCTAATAAAGCAACTATCCTCATGCGTGTCAAGGAAGGTGCTGCAGACTACCGCTACTTCCCAGAACCAGACCTACCACTCTTTGAAATCTCAGATGAGTGGATTGAGGAAATGCGCACTGAATTGCCAGAGTTTCCAAAAGAACGCCGTGCTCGCTATGTCTCTCAACTCGGATTATCAGACTACGATGCTAGCCAGTTGACTGCCAATAAAGTCACTTCTGATTTCTTTGAAAAAGCTGTCGCCCTCGGTGGTGATGCTAAACAAGTTTCTAACTGGCTCCAAGGTGAAGTCGCTCAATTCTTGAACGCCGAAGGTAAGACACTGGAACAAATCGAATTGACACCAGAAAACTTGGTTGAAATGATTGCCATCATCGAAGACGGTACTATTTCGTCTAAGATTGCCAAGAAAGTCTTTGTTCACCTAGCTAAAAATGGTGGTGGAGCACGTGAATACGTGGAAAAAGCTGGTTTAGTTCAAATCTCAGATCCTGATGTTTTGATTCCAATTATTCATCAAGTCTTTGCGGATAACGAAGCCGCTGTTGCCGACTTCAAATCAGGAAAACGTAACGCTGACAAGGCCTTCACAGGATTCCTCATGAAAGCAACCAAAGGCCAAGCCAACCCGCAAGTCGCCCTTAAACTACTTGCCCAAGAATTGGCTAAGTTGAAAAACGATCAATAATCAATCTCAATATAACTGTCACAAGTTGATGAAGTCAGTCATTGCTTGATGCCTTGCACTTTGTACTCACATAGTTAGGAGACATATGAAAAAGTTATATACTCTTCTCGCCACTTGTTTATTGTTGTTCTTCTTCACACCATTTAACTCAATTGATGCTGGCGTTGGCCATTCGCGAAGTGGTAGCTCTAGCCGAAGCAGTTCAAGAAGTAGCAGCCGCAGTAGCTCAAGTCGCAGCTCCTCTTATAAAAGTAGCTATCGCTCTGGAAGTAGCTCCTCTAGTTCAGGTGGTTCTTTAGGTACTGGTATGAACATGCTTATCATGTTTGGTGTTGGAGGTTTCTTACTCTACATGTTCATCAAATATCTAAGCGACCAGAATTCATCTTCTGGCAAGTCTTACGGTAGTTCAACTGGATATAATCCACCTAGCCATCGCCGAGTAGAACACAACACACTAGCTGTTAATCGTGTCAAATATGGTGATCCAAACTTTGATGCTGATGCCTTCGCTTCATGGGTTAAAGAAGTCTATATTCAGTTGCAGGCAGCCTGGACTAAAAAGGATTGGAATTTGGTTCGCTCTCTCGAAAGTACTAGTCTCTATTCCCAACATAGTACACAACTCGAAGATCATATTCGGGCAAAAACAACCAATGTTTTAGAAAAAGTCTATGTTGAAAATATCCGCATCAAAGATTTCTATGAAAATCCTGATGGAAATGATACTTTAGTGGTTATCCTTTCATCTACACTCAGAGACTATGTTATCGATGATAAGACTCGTAAGGTTATCGAAGGAGACCCTCAACAAGATCTATTTACAGTTTATCAAATGAACTTCATCCGCAAACATGGTAGCCAAACCGAAAACAATGTTCAAGATGAAGCTGTTAGCGACCACTGTCCAAACTGTGGTGCACCACTTAAAATCTCAGCTATTAGCCAATGTGAATACTGCGGAGCTGATCTCACACGTAGTCCAAACCAATGGGTACTCGATACCTACGATGTTGTGGATGAAGACGAACTTTATAATTAGGAGGAAATTATGGGATTTATTCGTGCCGCCCTATCTTCAGGGCTTAATAGTTTCAACGATAGCAAATTTAAAGAAGCTATCGTACTTCCAAATAACCTAACAGCCGATGCTTTGGCCATTAAAGGCCAACTTCTTTCAAAAGATCCAGATGGCAAATCTAGACAAAGCAATCAAAACACTGGACTACTAACAGATGGTAGTGTCGTTATTGTTCCTCAAGGCTATGTCGCTATTCTAGTGAACAACGGTACCTTCCTTGGAGACGTCTTAGAAGCTGGTAGCCACGAATGGCGTTCTGGAGACAATGCTTGGCTTCTTGAAAAAGGTGGCCTAAAGGGTACTTGGGAAAATTTCAAAAACCGCTTCTCATTTGGTGGTCAAGTCATTACCCAACAAGAAATCATCTTTATTCGTATGCAACCCGTTGCCGGAAATAAATTCGGTACACAAAATGCTGTAGAATACTTCAGTGAACGTTATCAACAATTACTTAACATCCGCTTCTACGGTTTGTTTGATATCAAAGTTGCTGATCCAGTCCTATTCTACGTCAGCTCCATCAGTCAACAAATTGAAGACCATAAAGCCTTTACATTACAAAATGTAGCTCAAGGAACACTTCGACAAAATATCGCACCAAAGATTGCTATTGCAATTGCTAAGTTTACCAATGAAAACAAGGTAGATATCTATAGCCTTAATGCCAATCAAGATACTTTCAATGAGCTAGCAAAACAAGAAGTTAACAAGGTATGGTCTGGACTTTATGGGATTGAAACAACTAACATTCTACTTGAAGATTTGAGCTATGATCAAGAAAGCTTAGATATTGTCCGTAAGCTTGATAGCGAGCTTGTCGCTATGAAGTACAATACGATCGAGATTGAAGAACGTCGTGCTCGTAATGAAGCTCTCATCGCTGCTGCTAACAATGAAGGCAATGGCAATGGTATGAACATGATTATGGGAATGAATCTAGGACAAACACTTGGCAATCAACTCAACCAACAAGCCCAAACTCAAGCACCTGTTCAAAATAACGGGCAAACTGCAAGCAAGAACTTTTACATCGAGGTAGACGGTAAGTATGTTCTCGTAACCAAAGATGAAGAAGGAAATATCGTACCAGTCAACTAATTCAAGCTCATCTGATATTTGAGAATTATTGCATTTTATGGTACAATAAAGAGTAAACTATTTATTAAAGAGGTAAAAACATGATTGAAGCAAGTAAACTAAAGGCTGGTATGACTTTTGAAACAGCTGAAGGAAAATTGATCCGCGTTTTGGAAGCTAGCCACCACAAACCAGGTAAAGGAAACACTATCATGCGTATGAAATTGCGTGATGTCCGCACTGGTTCAACTTTTGAAACAAGCTACCGCCCAGAAGAAAAATTTGAGCAAGCGATCATCGAAACAGTTCCAGCTCAATACTTGTACAAAATGGACGACACAGCTTACTTCATGAACACAGAAACTTATGACCAATACGAAATTCCTGTTGTGAATGTTGAAAACGAATTGCTTTACATCCTTGAAAACTCAGATGTAAAAATCCAATTCTACGGAACTGAAGTAATTGGTGTGACTGTACCAACTACTGTTGAATTGACAGTTGCTGAAACACAACCATCTATTAAAGGTGCTACTGTTACAGGTTCTGGTAAACCAGCAACAATGGAAACTGGTCTTGTCGTGAACGTTCCAGATTTCATCGAAGCAGGTCAAAAATTGATTATCAACACTGCAGAAGGAACTTACGTTTCTCGCGCCTAATCTCTAGAAACTAGAAAGAGGTCATTCTATGGGAATTGAAGAACAACTTGGCGAAATCGTCATCGCCCCACGTGTACTTGAAAAAATCATTGCTATTGCAACTGCGAAAGTTGAAGGCGTACACTCTTTTTCAAACAAATCAGTATCTGACACCCTTTCAAAACTTTCTCTTGGTCGTGGCGTATATCTAAAAGAAGCAAACGATGAGCTCACAGCTGATATCTACCTCTACCTAGAGTACGGTGTCAAAGTTCCTAAGGTTGCTATGGCTATCCAGAAAGCTGTTAAGGATGCTGTCCGTAACATGGCTGATGTTGAAATCTCTGCTGTCAACATTCACGTTTCAGGTATCGTTCCAGATAAAACACCAAAACCAGAATTGAAAGACTTATTCGACGAGGACTTCCTCAATGACTAGTCCATTATTAGAATCTAGACGTGAACTACGTAAGTGTGCTTTCCAAGCCTTGATGAGTCTTGAATATGGTTCAGATCTAGAAACTGCTTGTCGCTTCGCCTACACACATGATCGCGAAGATACAGACGTACAACTTCCTAACTTCCTTGTAGAGCTCGTTTCTGGTGTCCAAGCTAAAAAGGATGATCTGGACAAACAAATCACACAACATTTGAAAACTGGTTGGACCATCGATCGTCTGACTTTGGTAGAAAAGAATTTACTACGCCTAGGAGTTTTTGAAATCACTTCATTTGATACTCCTCAACTCGTAGCTGTTAACGAAGCTATTGAACTTGCTAAGAGCTTTTCAGATCAAAAGTCAGCCCGTTTCATCAATGGACTCCTCAGTCAATTTGTGACAGAAGAAGATTAAATAATATAGAAAAAGTGTTTGACAGTTATCAAACACTTTTTTCTTTGCCTTCCACTATCTAAAAAAGTGGTAATAGACATAATTATAAACAAATATCCAGATGGGCTTAGCATAAGTGAGAAAATTGAAAAAACTATGACACAGGATTGTGATTTTTAGATTCTTTGTCCAACGGTAGACAAGGGCAAAGAAAAGGCCTCCTAAACTATAAAACATCAAACTGATAGGATCGCGATGGGAAAACACCAAATGACTGATTCCAAAGATAAGGGCTGATAATATAACATCCAGATAATACTTGGAGTTTGGAAAGAAGGTATTCATAAAATACCCTCTATCAACCACCTCCTCAAATATAGGGGCAACGATGACACTCGATATAAAATGGAAACTAGTCGCTAAAAAAGTAGGTTGTCCATTAGAATATAACGTCGAAATAAGGTCTTGAAAGATATACTTGTTATTAATTAAGTGATGAAACTGTAACTGAAAAGTATTCAACAACTGACGAACAAAATAAGTAGCCACTAGAGCAAATACAAGGTAAAAGAATCTTGACTTCTTCGAGCTCTTTGTTTCAAAAATATAGAGCATCTTTTTCTTTTTCAACCAGCAGACAAACATCACTAAAAGAATTACTTCCCCAAATGCTGAAATGCTATAATAGCCATCTATCCCCCATCTTAAAAACTTAGTCAGATGCAAAACCCCTAACTCTGGTAGATAAACTGATAGAAATACCAGTAAGATAAATACTCCCAAATGCCAAAGTTTTTTCATACTCACTCCTAAAAAATTAAAATTACCTTGATGGAGGGAAAGATTAACACCCCCTATTCAGTTTATCAGTTATATACTTACCTAGCACAGCATAAAATCTATAAAAACCTAGTCTATTCTCTGGAGCACTTATAGATTATCATTCCTTATTATATAATATACATCTTTTGTTAACGACTCTCACTTCCATTTCCTCAACTGTCAATTTTTAATCCTGAAATGAATTTTTGAGAGAAACTAAAAAGCTAGAACCGTTTTTAGTTCTAGCTTTCTTTTTAATACTTTCTAAAGCGTTGATAACGTTCTTCCAAAAGTTTCTCCAACGATAATTGTTTTAATTGTTCAATTTCTGTTTGAAGTTCATTTTTTACACGAGCTAGCAGCTCTTTGGCAGAGAGACCTCTCTCTGAAATAACCTTATCTACGACTTCCATATCCAAAAGTTCATGGGAAGTGATTTTCATCAACCCAGCTGCTTCCATGGCACGCGTGCCATCTTTCCACAAGATGGAAGCAAAGCCTTCGGGACTGAGAACTGCATAGATAGAGTTTTCTAGCATCCAAACACGGTCAGCTACTGCAAGAGCTAGGGCTCCACCAGAGCCTCCTTCACCGATAATAATGGCAATAATGGGCACTTTTAGGTCGCTCATTTCAAAGAGATTGCGAGCAATGGCTTCACCTTGACCACGTTCTTCTGCGCCTACACCAGGATAGGCACCAGCAGTATTGATAAAGGTTACAATTGGACGACCAAACTTTTCTGCTTGCTTCATCAAACGAAGGGCTTTTCGATAACCTTCAGGATGAGGTTGACCAAAGTTACGGTTAAGATTATCTTGTAAACTTTTACCTTTTTGGATTCCAACAACAGTCACTGCTTGGTCTCCCAACCATCCGATACCACCAATAACAGCACCATCATCTCTGAATGAGCGATCCCCATGTAGTTCTACAAAGTCATCAAAAATTCCTGTTGCGAAGTCCAAGGCAGTTAAGCGGGTTTGTTCACGTGCTTCTCTGACGATTTTCGCTATATTCATCAACTCTCCCTCCTGTGTAGTCTTACTAATCGAGCAATAACATCTGGCAATTCTCGCCGTTTAATAATTGCATCTACAAAACCATGTTCCAGTAAAAACTCTGCTTTCTGGAAGTCTTCTGGTAGGTCTTCTCTTACTGTATTTTCAATCACACGGCGTCCAGCAAAACCAACAAGACTTTGGGGTTCTGCCAAGATGATATCCCCTTCCATAGCAAAGGAAGCTGTAACACCTCCAGTTGTTGGATCCGTAAGGATTGTCAGATAAAAGAGACCTGCATTGGAATGGCGTTTAACAGCTGCAGAGATTTTAGCCATCTGCATCAAACTCATGATTCCTTCTTGCATACGGGCACCACCAGAAGCCGTAAACAAGACGACTGGCAATTTCTCATCTGTGGCATATTCGAACAAGCGAGTGATTTTCTCACCAACAACTGTCCCCATTGACGCCATAATAAAGTTAGAATCCATGATGCCAAGGGCAACCTTCTCTCCCTTAATCAAAGCTGTTCCTGTAACAACAGCCTCATCAAGACCTGTCTTTTCACGCATCAAAGTCAATTTTTTACGATAGCCTGGAAAATTCAAAGGATCCTGAGTCTCAATCCCTTTAAACATTTCCAAAAACGTACCCATATCAATGGTTAAAGCTAAACGCTCTTGAGCTGAAATACGAAAGGTATAGCCACAGTGAGGACATATGCGCTCACTCCCCAAGTCCTTTTGGTAAATCGTATATTTGCAACCTGGACATTGGGAGAAGAGCTCATCTGGAACCTCTGGCTTGATCTGAGGTTGATTTACAGTCGAACGATTGGGATTGATTCGAATATATTTATCTTTTTTACTAAATAGAGCCATACATCCCCCTTTTCGGTCTCATAGTCTTTTTACATTATTCTTTTTCTTGATAGTGTGGTAAGAAAGTTTCCATCAAGAATGAAGTATCGTAGTCCCCTGCTATCACGCGACGATCTGAAATCAGATCAAGTTGGAAATCAGCATTGGTGACAACCCCTTCAATTTCGAGTTCATAAAGAGCTCGTTGCATTTTCATAAGTGCATCAAAACGATTTTCACCATGAACAATAATTTTAGCAATCATACTATCATAGTATGGCGGAATGGTATAACCAGGATAGACTGCTGAATCCACACGCAAGCCCACACCACCACTTGGTAGATAAAGATTGGTAATCTTACCTGGACTTGGTGCAAAATTAAAGGCTGGGTTTTCCGCATTGATACGGCACTCAATAGCATGTCCTTTTAGAACAATATCTTCTTGCTTCAAGGTCAAAGGTTGACCTGCTGCGATACGGATTTGTTCCTTGACAATATCCACACCAGATACAAATTCGGTTACTGGATGTTCTACTTGGACACGCGTATTCATTTCCATAAAGTAGAATTTACCAGTCGCTTCATCTAGTAGGAATTCAATGGTACCAGCATTCTCGTAACCAACAGACTCTGCTGCACGAACTGCCGCAGCACCAATTTCATTACGAAGGGTTTTTCCAATAGCAATCGAAGGACTTTCTTCTAAAACCTTTTGGTTATTCCGTTGCAGCGAACAGTCACGTTCACCAAGGTGAATAACATGTCCCATCTGGTCAGCAAGAATCTGTACTTCAATATGGCGAGCAGGATAGATCACACGCTCTAGGTACATCGCTCCATTACCAAAGTTGGCTTTGGCTTCACTAGAGGCTGTTTCAAAAGCTGACACGAGATCTTCTGCTCTTTCAACCTTACGAATCCCTTTACCACCACCTCCAGCTGAAGCTTTCAGCATAACTGGATAACCAATTTTTTCGGCAATAGCGAGGGCCTCTTCTGCAGTATGGACTTCTCCATCTGATCCTGGAATGACAGGCACGTTTGCCTTAATCATTTGAGCACGGGCGTTAATTTTATCTCCCATGATATCCATGACACGAGCTGATGGTCCGATAAATTTGATCCCAACTTCTTCACACATGGTTGCAAATTTGGAATTTTCACTTAAAAAACCAAATCCAGGGTGAATAGCTTCAGCTTCAGTCAAGACCGCAGCTGATAGGATGGCATTGATGTTCAGATAAGATTCTGTAGCCTTCCCAGGGCCGATACAGATAGCCTCATCAGCCAAAAGCGTGTGGAGAGCTTCCTTGTCAGCAGTCGAATAGACAGCGACTGTTGCAATTCCTAATTCTCGTGCCGCACGAATAATACGAACAGCGATTTCACCACGATTGGCAATTAAAATCTTACGAAACATGGAAAACCTCCCTAGTTTCCAATAGCAAAGGTTAGAGTCCCGCTTGCTGCAAGCTTACCATCTACTTCTACCTTCGCTTCTACTACGGCGATTGTGCCACGACGTTTGACAAAAGTTGCTGTCATGACAAGCTGATCACCAGGAACAACTTGTTTCTTAAATTTAACTTTGTCCATACCAGCGTAGAAGACCAGCTTCCCTTTGTTCTCAGGTTTTGATAATTCCAAAACACCCGCTGTTTGTGCCAAAGCTTCCATGATCAAGACACCTGGCATTACAGGGTAGGCTGGAAAGTGTCCGTTGAAGAAAGGTTCGTTAATCGTTACATTTTTAATAGCAACGATTGTATCTTCACTAACTTCTAAAACACGATCCACTAAGAGCATGGGATAACGGTGTGGCAAAGCTTCTTTAATTCCTTGAATATCAATCATTTGATACGTACCAAGCCTTTCCCGAACTCAACCATTTCTTCATTTCCAACTAGAATTTCTGTTACAACACCATCTTTAGGTGCTGGAATTTCGTTCATAACTTTCATGGCTTCGATGATGACCAAGGTTTGACCTTTTTTAACAGTATCACCGACTGAAACAAAATTAGGTTTGTCTGGTCCCGCAGCCAAGTAAGCAACTCCAACCAGTGGACTCTCTACTAGATCTCCTTCAGCTACAGATTCAGTAGCGCTTGTTTCTGAAACTACTTCTACAGCTGGTGTTGAAGTTGGAGCTTGTGGTGCAACTGTAGGTGCAGTTGCTGGAACTACAGGTTGAGGTGCTGTACTTGCTTCTGCAACAAGTTTTGCTTCATTCTTGCTGAAGAGCAACTCATCCGTTCCATTTTTATAAGAAAATTCTCTCAAGCTCGACTGGTCAAACTGCGCCATCAAGTCTTTGATTTCATTTAAATTCATCTTTACTTATTCTCCCAACGTTTGAAAGCAAGAACTGCATTATGCCCACCAAATCCAAAAGTGTTTGAGATAGCATAAGGAATTTCACGTTCCAAGCCTTGTCCATAAATAACATTTGCTTCAATGTAGTCTGATAATTCTGTTGTTCCAGCTGTCATTGGAACATAGTTGTTACGAATTGCTTCAATTGTTGCAATGGCTTCAACTGCACCTGCTGCACCGAGCAAGTGTCCTGTAAATGACTTAGTTGAAGATACAGGTACTTCCTTACCAAGAACAGCTACAATCGCTCCACTTTCTCCCTTTTCATTAGCAGGAGTTGAGGTACCATGAGCATTGACATAGGCTACTTGGTCTGGTGTAATCTCAGCTTCCTCCAAGGCAAGTTTGATAGCTTTAATAGCACCTTGTCCTTCTGGATGTGGTGAAGTCATATGGTAGGCATCACAAGTGTTACCGTAACCAACAACTTCAGCTAAGATAGTTGCACCACGTTTTTCAGCATGCTCTAAACTTTCAAGAACCAACATACCTGATCCTTCACCCATGACAAATCCATTACGATCCTTATCAAATGGAATAGAAGCACGAGTTGGGTCTTCTGTTGTTGAAAGAGCTGTTAAGGCTTGGAAACCAGCAATGGCAAATGGAGTAATAGAAGATTCTGAACCACCAACTAGCATGATGTCTTGGAAACCAAATTTGATAGAACGGAAGGCATCCCCGATAGCATCATTTGATGAAGCACAAGCTGTATTGATAGATTTACAAATCCCATTTGCCCCAAAGCGCATAGCAACATTCCCTGCAGCCATATTTGGCAAGGCTTTTGGAAGTGTCAATGGTTTTACACGTTTTGGTCCCTTATCATGTAGTCGAAGCACTTGGTCTTCGATTTCTTTGATACCTCCGATACCTGATGCCACAATGACACCAAAGCGGTCTTTATCAAGTGCTTCAAGGTCAAGATTTGCATTGTTCACTGCTTCTTGAGCTGCATACAAGGCATACAAAGAATAGTCATCAAAACGGTTGGTATCTTTTTTTACAAAATATTTGTCAAAAGGAAAATCCTGAATTTCTGCCGCATTATGAACATCAAAAGCACTGTGATCAAACTTGGTGATTTCACCAATTCCAATCTTTCCATTTTTTAGACTATTCCAAAATTCCTCTGGTGTGTTCCCAATTGGAGATGTTAATCCATAACCTGTTACTACTACTCGATTTAGTTTCATTTTTATACCTCTATTTTAACTCTTATTGCATGGTTAGTCCACCATCAATTGCGATGACTTGTCCCGTTAGATAATCTTGACCTGCAAGAAAGGCTGTCACCTCTGCGACTTGCTCAGCTTGGCCAAATTGTTTCATCGGAATTTGTGCCAACATGGCTTCTTTCACCTTATCAGATAGAACTGCAGTCATATCTGATTCAATCATTCCTGGAGCAATGGCATTGACACGCACATTGCGATTGGCAACCTCACGTGCTACCGATTTGGTAAATCCAATCAAACCGGCCTTGGAAGCAGCGTAATTTGCTTGACCGATATTTCCCATCAAACCAACGACACTAGACATATTGATGATAGCACCTTCGCGAGCTTTTATCATCGGTTTTAAGACTGATTGTGTCATATTGAAGGCACCTGTCAAATTGACTTTTAAAACCTTCTCAAAATCTTCTTCTGTCATCTTCAGCATGAGAGTGTCTTGAGTAATCCCAGCATTATTAACGAGAACATCAACTGAACCCAGCTCTTCAATGGCTTGGTCCACCATACGCTTTGCGTCCGCAAAATCAGAAACGTCACCAGAAATAGCAAGGACCTTCACTCCGTATGGTTTAAATTCGGCTAGAAGCTCCTCGGAGATTTCACCACGACTATTCAAGACAACATTGGCTCCCAAGCTGGCAAATTTATGAGCAATGGCAAGACCAATCCCTCGACTTGAGCCTGTAATAAAGACATTTTTCTGTTCTAGTTTCATTTTTCTCCTTTCAGAACTTCTACCAGTTTGGTCTAATTTTCTAAGAGTGCTAGTAAACTTGCTTGATCTTCCACATTAGCAAGTTGAGCTGTTTTATCAATCTTTTTGACGAATCCTGACAAAACTTTACCAGGTCCAATCTCGATAAAACGAGTGACACCCGCTTCTTGCATGACTGCAATACTTTCATAAAAACGAACGGGTTCCTTAACTTGACGAGTCAGGAGTTCAACAATTCGTTCTTTTTCCACGACCTTTGCTTCTGTATTGCCAACAAGTGGACAAGCAAAGTCACTAAACTCAACATCTTCTAGGGCTTGAGCTAATTTTTGACTAGCAGGTTCCAATAAAGCTGTATGGAAAGGACCAGAAACATTGAGCGGAATCAAGCGTTTTGCTCCTGCTTCTTGCAAGAGTTCAACTGCACGATCCACAGCAACCACCTCACCACCAATAACAATTTGACTTGGGGTATTGTAGTTAGCTGTAGTTACAACGCCAAGTTGAGAAGCTTCTTGACAAGCTTGTTCAATAACTTCAACTGGAGTATTGAGTACTGCTACCATTTTACCAGATCCAGCAGGTGCCGCTTCTTCCATATAAGCACCACGTTTAGCAACTAGAGCCACCGCATCTTCAAAATCCAAGGCGCCACTAGCTACAAGGGCAGAATATTCACCAAGAGACAGGCCTGCCACTATATCTGGTTGGTAACCTTTCTCCTTTAGTAGTCGGTAAATGGCAACGGATGTAGCCAAAATAGCTGGTTGTGTGTAACGTGTCTGGTTTAGCTTCGTTTCATCATTATCAATCAAGTCACGAAGGTCATATCCTAAGACCTGGCTAGCTTGGTCGATTGTTTCCTTTACGATAGCATATTGGTCGTATAGCTCACGTCCCATTCCAAGGTACTGGGCTCCTTGACCTGCAAATAGAAAGGCTGTTTTAGTCATTTCTTGTAACTCCTGCCCAACGAGTGGCTTCTTTTTGAATTTTCTCAGCTGCACCATAGTAGATATCTTTTAAGATTTCTTCAACTGTTTCTTCTTTAGATACCAAACCTGCAATCTGGCCGGCCATTACTGAACCGCCATCTACATCACCATGGACAACAGCCTTAGCTAAGGCTCCAGCACCCATTTGTTCAAAGATTTCTAAGTCTGGATTTTCTTGTTTAAAGGCATCTTTTTCAGCTTGCTCGAAATCACGAGTCAATTGATTTTTGATGGCACGAACTGCGTGACCAAAATGTTGTGCTGAAATAGTTGTATCAATATCACGAGCTTTTAAAATCTTAGCTTTGTAGTTTGGATGAGCATTTGATTCTTTAGCAACTACAAAACGAGTTCCTACTTGCACAGCCTCTGCACCAAGCATAAATCCAGCAGCAGCTCCCTCACCGTCTGCGATACCACCTGCAGCGATAACAGGAATTGAAACAGCCGCCGCAACTTGACGAACCAAGGTCATGGTTGTTAATTTACCAATGTGTCCACCGGCTTCCATACCTTCACAAATGACAGCATCTGCACCGATTTTTTCCATACGTTTAGCCAAAGCTACGCTAGGAACTACAGGAATAACGGTGATTCCTGCTTCATGAAATCGCTCCATATATTTACTTGGGTTCCCTGCACCAGTTGTGACTACCTTAACCCCTTCTTCAATGACGAGGTCAACAATATCATCAACAAATGGAGACAAGAGCATGATATTGACACCAAAAGGCTTGTCTGTTAAAGATTTAATCTTATCGATGTTGGCTTTAACCACTTCTTTAGGTGCGTTTCCTCCACCAATGATTCCGAGACCACCAGCTTTTGAAACAGCTCCAGCCAAATCGCCATCTGCTACCCAGGCCATTCCACCTTGGAAGATAGGATATTTAATATTTAATAATTCAGTGATACGTGTTTTCATATTGCCTCCATAAGTCTTGCTTACGTAATAGTTCGACTTTATTATAATTTGACGGTCAAACTATTACCTAAACAAGAGGGAGCGGGTCTCCCCTACTCCTTCTTTATTTATTCTAATTATTTAGTTTGCTCTTCAACGTAAGCAACCAAGTCGCCAACTGTTTTCAAGTTGTCTTCAGCTTCGATTTGGATATCAAAAGCGTCTTCGATTTCTGAGATTACTTGGAACAAGTCCAATGAATCTGCATCCAAATCATCAAAAGTAGATTCAAGTGTTACTTCTGATGCATCTTTTCCAAGTTCTTCAACGATAATTTCTTGTACTTTTTCAAATACTGCCATGATAGACTCCTTTAAAATAAATAGTTTTTTATAACAATGTGATCACCACATGATTACCTAAATTGTAACAATAAGTGTGCCCCATGTCAAACCTCCACCGAAACCTGACAAGAGAATTTTTTGGCTACCATCCAAATGGATGAGCCCTTTTTCTACACACTCAGAAAGTAAAATCGGGATACTTGCCGCACTAGTATTTCCATACTTCATCATATTAGCAGGAAGCTTGTCACGATCGACACCGATTTTTCTAGCCATCTTATCTAAAATTCGAATATTAGCTTGATGAAGCAAGAGATAATCGAGTTCATCTGCTGATATTGGACTTTTTTCGATGGTCTGTTTAATAGATTTAGCCACGTCTCGAATTGCAAAGTCAAAAACTGCTCTCCCATCCATTTTCAAGAAAACATCTGGTTCTTCTTGAATCGAAAATGGTGAAATCAATCCTGTCTGTCCATAAGTGAGACACTCACCACGAGAACCATCGCTATTGAGACTTTCAGCTAAGAAATGTTTTTGGTCACTTGCCTCAAGTAGCACACCACCAGCTCCATCTCCGAACAAGACAGCTGTTGAGCGGTCAGACCAATCCAAAGATTTTGACATAGTCTCGCTACCGATAACCAGACCCTTTCGATATGTTCCTGAAGAAATGAACTTTTCTGCAGTTGATAGGGCAAAAACAAATCCACTACAGGCAGCTGTTAAGTCATAGGCAAAAGCCTTGTGAGCGCCGATTTTAGCCTGAACACGAGCGGCTGTTGAAGGCATCATCGAGTCAGGTGTCATCGTAGCTAGAATGATAAAATCCAACTCTTCAGCAGAAATCCCTGACTTCTCTAGGAGTTGTTTTGCAACTGCCGTTGCCAAATCTCCTGTTGATTCTGTCTTAGAAATGCGACGTTCCTTAATCCCAGTTCGACTTGAAATCCATTCATCACTCGTATCCATAACCTGAGCTAAATCCTCATTTGTGACAATCTGCTCTGGTACATAATGAGCAACCTGGCTTATTTTTGCAAAAGCCATTATTTCAAATCCTCCAAAAATTGATAAAGATTGGTCAAACCTTTACTCATGACATCCATTTCCTCTGGGCTCATGCCTTCGATAATTCTTTCGACCATGGCCTTGTGGAAACGTTTATGGAGACGATGTACGAGTCGACCTTTCTTGGTCAAATGCAGATGTACTACACGACGATCCTGATCTGAACGTAAGCGTTCGATGTAACCTTTTCGTTCCAAGTTGTTCAAGCTAGTTGTCACTGTTCCTAGAGTTACCATCAACTCTTTGGACACTTGACTTGGTGTCACATCTGGAAACTTACCAATCACATCAATTGTGTGCATTTCCTTGATAGAGATGTCCTTGAAACGACTACCTCGCAAACTCACTTCCTCAATCACCAGGACGTTATTAAAAATAGATGTTAAATAGTCATTGATCCGTTGGTAGTCCAATTCTCTTCCCTCCCTTATCAAAAAAGTTTAACTATCAAAACATTTGACAAAAAAAGTATATCAAACTTCAAAGAATTGTGCAAGTATTTTTTTACTTTCCGATAAATTTTGGACGTCGTCTTTCAGAATGTGCACGAACACCTTCTTTAAAATCTTCCGTATAAGATAGAGATTTTTGCAATTCCAGTTCTAGCCGTGCGTACTCGTGCCACTGCTTAAACTCGCTTTCCCAGACTAACTTCTTAATAGCAGCATAAGAGTTAGAGGAGCCTCTTCTCAACTTCTTCAACAGTTGTTCTCTTGTCTTTTCCAGTTGATCACTAGCACACAGACGATAGACAGCTCCAGCTTCCAGTGCTTTTTCTGCTGTGAAAGCTTCTCCAGTCATAGCTAATTGCGTTGCCCGAGTCGCACCTAGTGATCGTGTAAGCAAGAATAAGCCACCCGCATCAGGAGCTAAGCCCACACCTACAAAGGCCTGAATGAATTTAGCTTTGTCAGAAGCAATACAGAAATCAACTGCTAAAGCCATATTAGCCGCAGCTCCAGCAACTGCTCCATCCACCTCCATAATGACTGGTTTAGGAATTTGTTTAATCTTATAGGAAATCGTATTTACCAACTCCGCAATTTGGGTAAGGGAGGCAATATCATCCTCATCGACTGCACGTTTCATTTCTACTAAATCCCCTCCAACGGAGAAGACTTTGCCAGCAGCATTAATGAGAATAAACGAAACCGAAGCATCTTTTTCAGCCAATTCCAATGCTTCTAGAATTTCTTGACACATAGGAATATGAAAACCATTGGCCACCTCAGGACGATTTAAAGTTAGTATCGCTAAATCGTCTTGAACTTGATAGAGAATATGATCCATAGGCACTCCTTTCAATTTACAACGAAGATTAAATTATTTTATTTTCAAATTATATCTTTTTTTGATTTATTAAACAAGAGAAAAATCGACCAAAAATGTATCGGCCGATTTTTAAAAGCTTAGTTTATTCTCTAAAAATGAAGGAAAACCAGTACTTGCATCATCTTTGAAATCATAAATAACTTCAATCATCCGCCCTCCTTCTCTCTGATAGAGCTGTTCTTGGTTGGATCCTTTAAGGTGGAATTCTCCTGAAACCATATAAAAAATACGATTTGGATCTTCTAGGTAGGCAAAAAGATTCCCTGTAAAAGGAGCTTCCTTATCCCCGTCCTTTTCATCTGTTCGACAGTAAAACTTGACTCTAGCTTCATAGTTAGGTTTGACGATAATCTTTTCAGAGAGAATTCGATAAGTCCTTGACTTACTATCTGGCAAGCCGATAGATACGATAATTTTAGCCCTCTCAACTGATATCTGACCTTCCTGAGCATACTCAATCGCTAATTCTTCTCCGGTCAAACGACCACTGGGAAGAGAATGATAAGTTGCTCCGATACTTGTAGGAATCATCACGAAGGTGAGGAATAGTATTAAACAAAACACTCTTTTAATCATCTTGCTCAACTCCTTTATATGTGAAGAGTTTTCCCCCTACACCTTTATTATAAGCTTTCCTGATGAGACGTTCAAACAATTATATAGGACATTTTCCAGATTGAAAAAAGTCCCTCTTTCTGCTATAATCGTATAAAATACTTACTTTAGGAGTTCTTATGAAGGTTGTTAAATTTGGTGGAAGCTCGCTTGCCTCTGCTAGTCAATTAGAAAAAGTTTTAAATATTGTCAAAAGTGACCCAGAACGTCGTTTTGTGGTTGTATCTGCCCCTGGTAAACGCAATTCTGAAGATACTAAGGTGACAGATGCCTTGATTAAATACTACCGCGACTATGTGGCTGGAAATGACATTAGCAAAAGCCAAAACTGGATTATTGATCGCTATGCTGCTATGGTTAGCGAATTAGGTCTTAAACCAGCCGTTTTAGACAAAATTTCAAAAAGCATTCGCTCTCTAGCTACTCTTCCAATTGAAGATAATAAGTTTCTCTATGATACCTTCCTAGCAGCTGGAGAAAATAACAATGCCAAGTTGATTGCAGCCTACTTTAACCAAAATGGTTTGGAAGCGCGTTATGTTCATCCTAGAGAAGCTGGTATCGTTGTTACGAGCGAACCTGGAAATGCACGTATCATCCCATCAAGTTACGATAAAATCGAGGAATTGACAAATTCAACTGAAGTTCTTGTTATCCCTGGTTTCTTCGGTGTTACGAAAGAAGATCAAATTTGTACCTTCTCACGCGGGGGATCAGATATTACTGGTTCTATCATCGCTGCTGGTGTCAAGGCTGACCTCTATGAAAACTTTACGGATGTAGACGGAATCTTTGCAGCTCACCCTGGTATTATCCATAAGCCACACTCTATCCCTGAATTGACCTACCGTGAAATGCGTGAATTGGCCTATGCTGGATTCTCTGTACTACACGATGAAGCACTTCTACCAGCCTACCGTGGGAAAATTCCTTTGGTTATCAAGAACACCAATAACCCTGACCATCCAGGAACTCGTATCGTACTACAACATAGCAGCGACAAATTCCCAGTTGTTGGTATTGCTGGAGATTCTGGCTTTGTCAGCATTAATATGTCTAAGTACTTGATGAACCGCGAAATCGGTTTTGGTCGTAAAGTTCTTCAGATTCTTGAGGACCTTAATATTGGTTGGGAACACATGCCAACTGGTATCGATGACCTGTCTATCATCTTACGTTCACGAGAATTAACTCCGATCAAGGAAGAAGAAATCCTTCGTCAATTAGTCCAAAAAGCAGAGGTAGACCACGCTGAAATCGAACACGACCTCTCTATCATTATGATTGTTGGGGAAAAAATGAAGCGTCATATCGGGGTAACTGCTACAGCCACTCGTGCCCTATCTGAAAACAAGATCAACATCCAGATGATGTCACAAGGTTCTAGTGAAGTTTCTATCATGTTTGTTGTCCAAAAAGACCAAGAAAAATCTGCTATCAAGGCGCTCTACCATGCCTTTTTCGGAGAAAGTAAGGAAGACTAAGTATGGCACAATCTCTCAACAAGGTCATTGACCTACAAACTACTGGAACTTCTTACCTTTCTATACAAGGTAAAGTTGGAAAATTTCTGGTCGGAGATCATGCCCTAGAATTTTACTCAGATCGTAATGTCGAGGACTATATTCAAATCCCATGGTCCAGCATTAATCAAATCGGAGCCAATGTTTCAGGCCGCAAGGTTAGTCGTCATTTTGAAATCTTTACAGATCAAGGAAAATTTCTCTTCGCCTCAAAAGACTCTGGAAAAATTCTTAAGATTGCTCGTGAAAAATTGGGAAATGACAAGGTAGTCAAACTTCCTACCTTAGTTCAAATCATTGGTCGAAAAATTAAAAATCTATTTGCAAAAAAATAGAAAGTTTAGTATAATCATAGAAACGGATAAGTAGGTTACTTCCTTCTTTCAGAAAGTCTGCGGGTGCTGCGAGCAGATAGAAGATTTAATTGAAATTCTACCGTTGTTTTAAATCAAATACAGAATCAAGTGCACACCTGTGAAGTTGGATGGAACCGTGGCCCTGCCACTCCAACGCTTTGTCAGGTGTGCTTTTTTCATAAAGGAGTTTATATGTTAGATATCAAACGTATTCGTACAGACTTTGATGCTGTCGCAGAAAAACTAGCTACACGTGGTGTAGATGCTGCTATCTTGAACGAGATGAAAGAAATCGATGCCAAACGACGTGACATCTTGGTTAAGGTTGAAACACTCAAGGCTGAACGTAACACAGTTTCTGCTGAGATTGCCCAAGCTAAACGTAACAAGGAAAATGCAGACGACAAGATTGCAGCTATGCAAACCCTCTCTGCCGAGGTAAAAGCTCTTGATGCTGAATTGGCAGAAATCGATGCGAAATTGACTGAATTTACTACTACACTTCCAAATATCCCAGCTGATAGCGTGCCTATCGGTGCAGACGAAGATGATAACGTAGAAGTTCGCCGTTGGGGAACTCCTCGCGAGTTCGACTTTGAACCAAAAGCTCACTGGGATCTAGGTGAAGATCTTGGTATTCTTGACTGGGAACGTGGTGGAAAAGTAACTGGAGCGCGCTTCCTCTTCTATAAAGGACTTGGGGCTCGTTTGGAACGTGCTATCTACAACTTTATGTTGGATGAGCATGGAAAAGAAGGTTACACTGAAGTCATCACACCTTACATGGTTAACCATGATTCTATGTTCGGTACTGGTCAATATCCAAAATTCAAAGAAGATACATTTGAATTGAAAGATACGAACTACGTCCTCATTCCTACAGCTGAAGTTCCTCTGACCAACTACTACCGTGATGAAATTCTTGATGGAAAAGACTTGCCAATCTACTTTACTGCTATGAGCCCATCATTCCGTTCTGAAGCTGGTTCAGCTGGTCGTGATACTCGTGGTTTGATTCGTTTGCACCAATTCCACAAGGTTGAAATGGTGAAATTTGCCAAACCTGAAGAGTCATACGAAGAACTAGAAAAGATGACAGCCAACGCTGAAAACATCCTTCAAAAACTCAACCTTCCATATCGCGTAGTTGCTCTTTCTACAGGAGACATGGGCTTCTCAGCTGCTAAGACTTATGACTTGGAAGTATGGATCCCTGCGCAAAATACCTACCGTGAAATCTCAAGCTGTTCAAATACAGAAGATTTCCAAGCTCGTCGTGCCCAAATCCGTTACCGTGATGAAGCCGATGGTAAGGTTAAACTTCTTCATACTTTGAATGGTTCTGGACTTGCTGTTGGACGTACAGTCGCTGCTATCCTTGAAAACTATCAAAACGAAGATGGTTCTGTGACCATTCCAGAAGTTCTTCGTCCATACATGGGTGGAGCTGAAGTTATCAAACCATAATTAAATAGATGTAAAAAGAGGAGGCTGAGCTTCCTCTTTTTGAGTAATTCAAAAGAAACAGGTAGAAATCTTTCATTCTACCTGTTTTTATTTATTTCTTAGTAGCCACCCATCATAGATGGATCCATAGCTGGCGCTGGTGCAGCGGGTTCTGGTTTGTTAGCTACGACTGCTTCTGTTGTTAGAATCAAGCTTGCTACTGAAGCTGCGTTCTGAAGGGCTGAACGACTAACCTTAACAGGATCGATAATTCCTGCTTCAATCATGTTGACCCATTCACCTGTTGCAGCATTGAAGCCTGTTCCAAGCTCTGCATTTTTCAAACGATCAATAACAATTGAACCTTCATAACCTGCATTGTAAGCGATTTGACGTACAGGTTCTTCCAAGGCACGAAGAACAATGTTACGTCCTGTTGCTTCATCACCTTCTAACTCCAAGGCAGCAACAGCAGAGATAACATTAACAAGGGCAGTACCACCACCTGCAACGATTCCTTCTTCAACAGCTGCACGAGTCGCGTTTAGGGCATCCTCGATACGGAGTTTCATTTCTTTCAATTCTGTTTCAGTTGCAGCACCGACCTTGATAACTGCTACCCCACCTGACAACTTAGCCAAGCGTTCTTGGAGTTTTTCACGGTCAAATTCTGAAGTTGTTGTTTCAATTTGTGATTTGATGACAGCAACTCGGTTAGCAATTGCTTCAGGATTACCTGCACCTTCTACAATGACTGTACTATCTTTATCAACAGACACTTTAGCTGCTTGACCAAGCGCTTCAATGGTAGCATCTTTCAATTCAAGACCAAGATCTTCTGTGATAACAGTTCCACCTGTCAAAATCGCGATATCTTCCAGCATAGCCTTACGACGGTCACCAAATCCAGGCGCCTTAACAGCAACTACGTTGAAAGTCCCACGAATCTTGTTCAAAACAAGAGTTGGCAGAGCTTCACCATCAACATCGTCTGCAATGATCAAGAGTGGACGACTGCTTTGAAGAATGCTTTCTAGAAGTGGCAAGATTTCTTGGATATTTGAAATCTTCTTATCTGTAATCAAAATGTATGGATTTTCAAGGTCTGCAACCATTTTTTCATTGTCAGTGACCATGTACTGTGATAGATAACCACGGTCAAATTGCATTCCTTCTACAACTTCAAGCTCTGTTTCCATCCCACGTGATTCTTCTATGGTGATGACTCCATCCTTGCCAACTTTTTCCATGGCTTCAGAGATGTACTCACCTACTTTTTCAGAACGAGAGGATACGGCAGCGACTTGTGCAATAGCTTCCTTGCTTGATACTGGAATGGCATTGTTCTTCAAGGCTTCTACAGCAGTTGCAACTGCTGCTTCAATCCCACGACGGATACCGATTGGGTTTGCGCCAGCCGTAACGTTTTTGATCCCTTCACGAACAATAGCTTGGGTCAAAACTGTTGCAGTAGTTGTCCCGTCACCAGCAATATCATTGGTTTTAGAAGCCACTTCTGACACCAATTTGGCACCCATATTTTCAAAATGGTCTTCTAGTTCGATTTCTTTAGCGATGGTTACACCGTCATTGGTAATCAATGGTGAACCAAATGATTTTTCAAGAACGACGTTACGGCCTTTAGGTCCCAAGGTTACTTTAACAGTATCAGCTAGGATATCAACACCACGTACCATAGCTGAACGTGCATCAGATGAAAATTTAATGTCTTTTGCCATACTTACTTCCTCCTATTATTCTTCCACGATTGCTAAGATGTTAGCTTCACCAACGATGACATATTTTTCGTCACCATCTTTGACCTCGATACCTGCATGAGCTTCAACCAAGACACGGTCTCCAGCTTTAACACTTGGAGCAACCAAGTCACCGTTCAAGGTACGAACACCTTGTCCAGTAGCCACAACTTGAGCTGTTTTGGTTTTTTCTTGGGCTGAACCTGCGAGGACAAAACCTCCAACAGTTTGTTCTTTTTCTTCGATTTTTAAGACCACACGGTCTCCTAATGGTTTCAACATCTGCTTTCCTCCATAACATAATCATATTGTTAGCACTCTTTACGAACGAGTGCTAAACCATAGTTCTATTGTATCACTTAGTCAGAAATAGTCAAGAAAAAACACCTCAAAATGAATGAGATGTTCCTTTAATACTAATTGAGAATCGTCAATTTTTGATTGAAATCATTGATAACCTTTTGGAGATTGATCCGTCCTCGATAGATACCATATCCAAAAACCACCATTCCCAATATTCCAACCAAGGCAAGTAAAATTCCGAAAATTAAGATTGGGAGGAAGCTTTTATGAAAGAGATAAATTAAGACCATACCTATACTGGCAATGATAAAGAGTAAGCTAAACCAACGGCCAAGATTTTCAATCATATGACGTTGATACTTAATTTCTGTTTCATATCCATTAACAAGTTCTTGTTTTGTAACCATGAGGATTCTCCTGACAAAAATTGAGAATGAAGGGTAAGAGAAGGAGGTTAGTCTACTTCATTCTCAAAATTTTCTACTAGTAAGTATGTGCTTTTCTTGAGCTTAGTAATTAAGATGTGGGTCAAAGATACCTAGAGCAACACCGACCAAAGCGACAACAACTAGAAGCAACATTACTTTGTTTGGTGAAACTTTTTTCTTAGACATTAACCACCAGCAAATAGTGATGAAAGTTGCTGTCAAGAGACCTGGATAAACACCATCAATCTTTTCTTGGATATTTAAGAAGACTTTTCCTTCAGAATTCTCGAATTGAAGAGCTGTTGTAACAGATACCCAAGTTGCTGCTACCGCACCGATAACCATACCGCCGACAACGCTGATTGCTTTACGAAGTGCTTGTCCTTTTGGTCCTACTAGGAATTCAACGGCTTTATCCCCTAATTGATACCCTTTAAAGAAGGCAAAGCGCATACCAAAGTATACTAAGAGGTTCCATACGACGATGTAGAAGATAGCACCAGCGATGTTACCACCTTTAGAGAGACCAAGGGCAATCCCCAAAAGAACTGGAATCAAGGTCCCAACGACCAAAGAGTCACCGATACCAGCGATTGGCCCCATCAAACCGGCACGCATACCATTGATGGTTTCACCATCCACTGCATCTCCGTTTGCACGCGCTTCTTCCAAACCAGCCGTAATCCCTACAACGAGAGAGCCAAGTTGCGGTTCAGTATTGAAGAAGGCAGTATAGGTTTGCATAGCATCTTTTTGTTCTTCTTTTGTATCATACATTTCTTCTACGATTGGAAGCATAGAAGTCAAGTACCCAAAGGTTTGCATGTGTTCTTGAGAGAAACAAGTCAAATGACCATAATACCAATGATGAAATGCTTTTGCTAATGTTTTCTTTGAAATTTTCTTTCTATCAGCCATTTTAAATATCCTCCTCATCATCGTCTACGTAAACAGCCCCAGCTGGAACAGCTTTCATAGATTTGATTACTTCAAGTTCATAGTAGATTACTGCAAAGATCAATGAAACAACTGCACTCGCTACCAAGTTCAATCCTAGAGATTTAGCCAAGGTAAATCCAACAAAGAATGGAATGAAGTCAGTTGCTTTTGTAACAATTTGTTTCAACAAGATAGCAATACCGACACATGGGAGAAGGGCTCCAACTGTAAAGAGGGCTTTCATCCAGAAACCATCCATAGGAAGGTAAAGTTTCATCAAATCAACCATGTTTTCACCATATTTGGTGATAATCATAGTTGGAAGGAAAGAGAAGAGGAAGTGAGAAATCCAAGGATAAACCCAGTCAACTGCGTAGAGTTTTTTGAAGTTTCCTTCTTCAACGGCTTTCCAACCAATGTGTTGCCAAAGCAAGTTCATTGTAGCTGTACCGTAGAAAAGAACAGTACCGATTGTCCCAACGGCTGCACCGATTGGGGCTGCTGCTGCTGCAATTCCAGCTTCGTCTGTGATGTGATTTGCATGCACAAACAAGATAGCAAGAGGAACACCGATATAAGAGATTGCACGAACATCAGCAGATACGGTTCCACCAGGTGTTACCAAGGCGATATAAACGACTTGAAGGGCAACCCCGACCATAATACCGGTTGTCACATCTCCAAGAATTAAACCTGAGATCAACCCACCGATCAAGGGACGACCGAGTGTATAGTTCCCGATACTGGAACCTCCCATACCAGGCATTGAAGACAAGCTGGCGAAAACTGCAAGCAAGATTGCTTGAATCCATGAAATTGTCATAACAAACGCTCCTTTTGTTTGTAAATTTATTTACCTAACTAATAAAACTGTTAGGTTTAAAAACCAAATTTAGATTTGAAATCATCCCAGTAACCAATTGAAACATCCGGCAACAATTGGAATTTCACCTTATATCCTGCTGCTTGAATAGCCTGAAAGGCTTCTGCTTCTTCCTGGGTGATGGATTGGTTATTGCCCAATTTCATTGCACCAGGTCTATCATTTGCAGGGCCAACGATGATTTCTCTGACATCACCTGGGACAAAACCTTGATCCACCAAAATTTCCTTCATATCGATTGGGTTTTTGGTAATCAAGAAGTACCGACTGTCAGATTCCGTTACTTTTGCTGACTTTTCTTTAAAGGCTTCTTTTGTCCATACAAAGGTTTTCTTGTCTGATGCGCCTTTGTAAGCTTGGATCAAAACCTTGTTTGATGCTGCTGCATCGTTTACGGCAATCAAACCATCACATGGTTTTTCTTTTGCCCAGCGTGTGACTGTTTGACCGTGAATCATGCGATCATCAATCCGTACAAATGTTACTACCATAAGGTACCTCCCAATTAAATATCGTCATCATCTTCTTCAGCACTAGTGGCTGAAACTTCAAAAGGTTGTAGTGCAGATTTTGCTTCTGATAAGATAGTTGCTGACAAATCGTCTCCATCCAACACATCCTTCATCACAACTGCTGTCAGGGCCATGGTCAGGTTCATCCCACCAAGAATCAAAGTTCCATCTAGCTTTCCAGCTTCTTCTAGGACACTGGCTGCCGTGGTTAATGGACTACCACCTACAATGTCTGCCAAGACCAGCACAGAATCATCTGCTGTCAATTCTGAAATGCTCTCTCTAAAACCAACTGCAAATTCATCGACTGATTTTCCTTCTTTAAGTCCAACTGCGATGACCTGATTCATCTTGTCACCAGCAAACATAGCTAGCGATGTTTTTAGTCCTTCTGCCAATCCACCATGACTGACTAAAATGAGATATTTCATTTTGCTACACCTCCTTTATTTGACTCTATTGTAGAATATTTGGAAGCGCTTTTACATTGTCAAATGTCACATGATAAACATGACATTTAGCAACAAAAAAATGACATCTGTCACTTGACACAATGTCATCTTATTTTTCTTTAAACTCCTACCTGAAGACTACTTTCAATTTCCCTCTGAATTTGAGGCAAGCGGTTCTCGACATCTTGATCGCGCAAAGCATTGCCAATCAAGTAGTCCAGCTTTTCCAACATTTCTTTAGAGACATTCTTGGGACTACTTTCAACAGCTTGTTCCATGATACGATTCAAGGTCTGATTGGTCAAGGAGTCCGTGCCAAAATCATCTACCTGTAAAAGATCTTTACTAGATTGACTTTGGACCACCTGTGGCATAACGGAAATCCCTTGAGATTGAGCAAAGAGGAGTTGTTGAATTTCTGGATCTTCTGTCAACAATTGCATCAATTCCCAAGCTAACTTGGAATGAGGAGTCCGAGCAGACATGGCAAAAGAAGTCGTCGTAACCAAAGTCGCCTTGGTAGTTTTTGACTTAGCAGGCATAGGGATACAGGTCCAGGTGAAGTTTGAATATTTTGAAACATGGTAAGGATAAGGTTTATAGGTTCTATATTGAGCCAAAGTCATGGGATAAAAAGCGACTTTTCCCTGGTCAAAATCTTTGGAACTCACCTTATAGTTCTTATTCAGCTCTTCCAATTTTTGTAAAAAAGTCAATGATTCTTTGACTTCTGGAGCCGTAAGTTTAAGCATCCCACCTTGAAAGAGACTACCCCCATTTGCTGCCAAAGCTTCTTTCCATGTATATTCTGTACTCCCAAACTGATCCAATTGACCATCTCCATTGGTATCTTTGGTTAGTTTTTTACAAATTGTATAGAACTCTTCCAAGCTCCAACCTTCCTTGGGAACCTCAATGCCTTCTTTATCCAGCAAATCTTTATTGACACACATCAAAATAGGATTACTTTCATAAGGTAAGGCATAGGATTGCCCCTGATAGACACCTGATTCAAATGCAACAGGATAAAAAGCAGCTTGGTCTTCTTGATTCATATAGTCATTTAATTTCTCTAGAACGCCACGCGCCGCCAATAAGGACAGATCTTGTTCAGAGACCATGAACACATCCGGCGTCTTTCCTGAAACAATCTTTTCTGAGAGCCAGTCTGAATAATCTGACTGTGGAATCCCATTTTCATATTCCACACGGACATTAGGATGGGACTTTTCAAATTTTTGAATCGCAAGATCCAAAGCATGGGAGCGTTGACTGGTCGGTACATCCCAACTAGACCCTGCATAAACGCCTATATGGAGCACGATCGGTTGTTGTTTCCACCAATAAAAGCCAGTACTCACAGAGACCACAAAAAGGAGAACGATTCCCCAACAAAGATGCTTTCGGTTTAATTTCATTCCGTATTTCCTTTTGAAAAATCGCGTCTAGTCACTCCTGTTTGAACTGACCAAATTGCTAATTGCGTTCGATCTCTTAGGTTTAATTTCGCCAAAATCGTTGATAAGTAATTGCGCACAGTTCCTTCTGATAAGAAGAGTTTTGCAGCAATTTCTTTGTTTGACTCGCCATAACCGACTTCTTGAATAATTCGCCATTCTGTCGTGCTCAAATCCTTGACGTTGTCCTCATCCACAGCAATAGAGAAATTCGATTTGGCCATTTGAGAGAAGATCTGAAAGACCTTGCTTGCGATATTGGGATTGATCATAGCTCCACCCTGATGCACCACCTTAATAGCCTCATAGAGCTCTTCTGTAGAGGCTCCCTTTAAGAGATATCCTGAAGCACCATACTTGAGTGCACTATAGATAAATTCATCATCGTCAAAAGTTGTTAAAATAATAATTTTGATATCCGGAAAGTGTTCTTTTACTTCTTTTGTAGCCAAAACCCCATCCATGCCTGGCATCCGAATATCCATCAGGATCAGATCAGGATGCGTCTGTGGAATACTGGACAAGACATGATTCCCATCTTCCACTGTAGCTACAACTTCGATGTCGGAGTGAGCCGACAAAATAATTTTCAAAGATTCTCGAATCAAAGCTTGGTCATCTGCCACCATTACTTTTATCACCATATCTTATCTCCCTTCTTTATATTTTGGTAAACTGACACGTGTGAAAAATCCATCACGACTTTCAAATTGAAGCTGTCCTCCTAGTATGGAAATACGCTCCATCATCTGTTTGAGTCCATAACCATAAGTTAAGGTTTCAAACCCAACTCCATTATCTTGCAAAGCGATCAAATAATTCTCTTTATCCTCAAAAAAATGGAGTTTTAGCTGGCTGGCGTGACCGTGGCGAACCGCATTGGTCATAGACTCTTGAATCACACGAAAGATCGTATCTTCAATCATGACATCCATATCGACATCTACCCATTCATAGTTTAGATCAACTTGTAAGTTGGAAAGAATTTGATACTCGCGGATGGTCTTTTCTAAAGCATCTTTGAGAGTTCGTCCCTCAAGGGCTCCCGGACGAAGACGATTAAGAGAACCTCTCACATCTTGGATTCCTTCACGGACCACTTCTGATACGTTTTTCACCTGCTCTTTTGCCCGATTTGGATCGATATCGATCAAGACCCCAACAGCATCTAAACCTGCTGAGATGCCTGTTAGTGCGTGCCCCAGAGTATCATGAATCTCACGAGCAATCCGCTTACGCTCCCGATCCTCTGCAATCTTCTCAGACAAGGCCATATAATTGTTCAACTCCGTATTAACCTTGGACACCATGGCCAATTCTTCCTCTACTTCGTGGTTCTCCGCAAGGACGTTCATAATATAAAACAAAAGTGAAATAATGAAGAGTACCATATTCGAAGCATAAAGGGAATTCTTTAAGAAAAAGGCCAGAATGCGGATAGATTCAGGATAAAAATGAATATAGACATCTAAGGACGGAATCGGGAAGAAAAGCGAAAAGACATCTGAATTTGTCACAAGGAGCATCAAAAAGCTCACTAGGATAAAGGCAAACCAATACTTCCGATCTCTCTTGGTATTCAACTCTTTGGAACCATAGAAGATATCCGCAAAAACCAAGAGAATGAGCCCGTTATAAGCTACATTTTGAACCCACATCAGAAGCAGCATCAGGAGAATCTCCAGAATATTCCTCTTATCAAAAATAGACCATCGACTCGTTTGAGGCAGATATCGACTCATCGATATCAAAGCAATCCCAGCAAACAAAACTGCAGACAACCAAAAAGTCGTAGATGGAGCAAAGGGAATACGCTCTAGGCGCTCTAATAATAGAGAAGCTTGGCGTTGAGCTATGATATAGTTGGTTGCTTGAAGATAGATGATACTGTTTAGCATAACAGCGATAAAATTGACGACCATAAGAATGGCCAAACTGTATCGAACACCTCTAAACTTTCTCATTACTGCCACCCATTCACATCAAACTGATCAATGTTTTCCTTTGTCATCATTTCAACTGGAATGCTCACCTCTTTGGTATAGCTCTTCCCTTCAGCAATATCTTGAATGACCTCCATCACGCGGTCTCCCATCTTCAAAGGAGACTGAGCAACGGTTCCCACAACATCATCCGTCGAGTGCAACAAAGATTTCATATCTGGTGAACCATCGATTCCATAAATCGCAATGGGGTAAGTTATTCCTTGCTCCTTAATTGCAGCCAGAGCTCCTATAGCTGAGCGGTCATTTAAGGCAACCAAGGTATCAATTTCAACCCCTGATTGTAAAAAATTCTGGACAGCCGGCATAGCAATCTCCGTCTGCCCCTTGGTTTCCAGTTCCGAAACAATCTGATAAGAACTGTGCCCCTCAATAGTGTCTTTAAACCCCTGAATCCGCGTATCTGCTGAAACAGTCCCCTTATGTTCCAAAAGGAGGACCCGAGCACTAGAAGAACGTTTCATCAACTCTTTAGCAATCAATACTCCCGCTTGGTAGTTATCGGATACAATACTTGCATCTGGCTTAAAATTCTTCAGTTGGGTATCGACCGCAATGATTTTAATTCCTTGTTTTCTAGCTTTTTCAAGAGCAGTTAAAATTGACTGGCTATCCCCCTTGACCGGATTGATCACTATCATATCAACTTTTTGAGCACAAAAATCATCAATCTGTTGGCTCTGTCTTTCTTCGTCCAATTCTGGATCTCGGACGTAAACAAGAGCTCCTCTTTCATCGGCAATTCGACTAATTTCCGAATGAATACTTTTATAGAACCCATTGTTCATGGTCATATAGGTGACACCAATTTTAGTCTGATCCTTGATGCCACTTGTTTGACAACGACCGAAAACCCATAATAGAACACAGACCACTGGAATCAGCAGTAATAGACGCTTTATCAGCCATTTCAACAATTCTATTTTCTCTTTATTTTTCGTCAAATTTCATTCCTTTTCTGAAAATTTTGAATATATATTACTTTATTCTACTACTTTTTCAAAAAAAGTGCTTGATTTTATTGTACAAGTGCATTTATTTGACCTATCTTAAGAAGTAATTTCCGAACAATAACACAAAAAACAATAGAAAAAGCTGGTCTATAGGCGAACCAGCTCTTCTATTTGATTGATATTAAAATGGAAGTTCCTCTTCTTCCAAGACCAAATCTGCCAAGTCTTGTCCTGCATTATTTTCACGCATAGCACGTTGGGCGCGACTTTCTAAGAGTTGGAAACCTGTACAGAGAACTTCTGTTACATAGTTGGTCTGGCCATTCTTCTCAAACTTACGGGTACGAAGTTCCCCATCCACAGAAATGAGACTGCCTTTGCTACCATAACTTGCCAAGGTTTCAGCCAATTTGCCCCAGACCACAATATTGATGAAGTCTGCTTCACGTTCCCCATTTTGATCTTTATAACGGCGATTCACTGCGATAGTTGCTCGTGCAACAGACTTGTCATTGTTGGTTTTGTGCAATTCTGGTGTAGACGTCAAACGTCCAATCATAATAACTTTATTATACATTTTTCATCCTCCTACTTATCTATTCGAAGGAAATCAAAAAAAGTTACAAAATTTGTAACTTTTTTAAAATAATGTTAGTCTCTATGAATCATAAATCCAGTTGCTTGTTGATTGGCCATGATGGTCATATCTGTAATTTGCACACGACGTGGCTGACTGGTCACATAAACTACAGCATCTGCGATGTCTTGTGCCTGCAAAGCTTCGAGTCCCTGATAGACCGTTGCAGCCCGTTCCTCATCTCCATGGAAACGGACCTTAGAAAAGTCAGTCTCTACAATACCAGGCTGAATGGTTGTCACCTTGATATCCGTTGCGATGGTATCAATCCGTAGTCCATCTGAAAATGTTTTGACTGCAGCCTTGGTTGCTGAATAGACTGCTGCACCAGCGTAAGCGTAAATACCTGCGGTTGAACCCATATTAATGATATGGCCTTGATTTGCAGTCACCATAGAAGGCAAGAGACAACGAGTAACAGCCATCAAGCCCTTGACATTGGTATCCAGCATGGTCAGCATATCCAACTCTTCATAGTCCTGATAGGGTGCTAAACCTAAAGCAAGTCCAGCGTTATTGACCAAGATATCAATCCGTCCTACAGTTTCTAGAATTTCTGAACAAACAGTCTTAACCATTGTCATATCGGTCACATCAAGGGGAAAGGTCCAGACTTTTTGATTTGGAAAGGCTTCTGCGAACTCAGTTTTGAGAGCTTCAAGTCTTTCTCTTCGACGCCCTGTGAGAACGATATTCTCACCTTTTTCTAGATAGGCGCGCGCAATTGCTTCACCAATTCCTGATGTTGCACCTGTAATCACTACATTTTTTGCCATCTTACTTTCTCCTATCTAGTTTAATAGATACTAGTTACAAATTAAGCTGTCCAGTGTTTAGCCGGATCGAACGGAGTCCCAACAACTTGGTCGTCTGACAGTTCAATGACACCACGTTTTTGTGGAGCATTTGGCAAATGCAATTCACGAGGACTACACATCATACCAAAGCTCTTTTCCCCACGAAGTTCCCCTGGGAAAATGAGATTGCCTTTTGGCATCATTGCTCCTGGAAGAGCTACAATGGTTTTCAAACCAAGACGCGCATTTGGAGCACCTGCCACGATTTGCACTGTCTTATCATTTCCAACAGCAACTTGGCAGATATTCAAGTGGTCACTATCTGGATGTGCCACCATCTCTACAATTTCTCCAACCACAAATTTCGGTTCCTTGTCATTGATAATCTCTTCGGTAAAATCTTGAGCTTGCAATTCTTGGTTCAAACGAACTACTTGGTCGTCAGTTAAAAAGACTTGCCCGCGCTCAGCGATTTCAAACATGCTAGAAACTTCAAAAATGTTCCAAGCAACAGTTTCACCTGTTTCCTTTAGGAAAACACGCGCCACATTGCCTTTACGTTCAACATCTAGTTTAGCATCGCCACTGTTTTTCACGATGACCATAAGGACATCACCGACATGTTCTTTGTTATATGTAAAAATCATTCTTTCTTTTCTCCTATTTTAATCCTGCTAAAAAGTCGTTAATTTGTGCCTTGGTTTTACGGTCACGATTGACAAAGCGTCCAATCTCCTTGTCCTTATCTAAGACAACAAGACTTGGAATCCCGTAGACATCCCAAAGTTTGGCTAAGTCCATGTACTCATCACGGTCTACTCGTATAAAGGTAAACTCTGGATTTGACTCTTCAATCTCTGGCAATGCAGGGTAGATATAACGACAATCGCCACACCAATCCGCAACAAAAAGGAAGACCTTCTTGCCATCCTGTTCAACTAGATTAGCTAGTTCTTCCAAACTATGAGGAATTATCATAAGACTTCCTCCTCATAGATAAGATCTTCATCTTCATAGACAAAGGTATAGTGACGACCATCCTCAAAAATGACACCACCAACGAGACGTTCTAGGCTACTTTCATACACTTGGACATAGAGAGTCGCTATCTCACCCATCTCTGAAAAGGAGTCACGCACAATAGCGGTCAACTCTTCCTGCGTTTTCATGAGTTTGTGATCATCGGCTACTTTCTTAGCTCCAAAAGCAAGTGCTCCGAGGCCTACTAATGCCAAACCTGTTTTAATGATATTTTTCGTTTTCATGCTAACATTGTAACACAAAAAGATAAGTAGGACAAATCGTGAATGCTATTTTCGTTTGAACTATAGTTCCTCATTTCAAGAAATATTGACTCCTATCTCCTCCTATGGTACAACACCTCAAAGTAATGATTTACTTATCTATAAAATTCTAAGGAGACTCTATATGAACAAAGAAAGTTATTTTGACGGTGGATTACTCAGCTTTATTGGGCACTCAATTGTCGCTTTTTTCATCATCGCCTTAACTCTAGGAATTGCCACACCTTGGGCCGTTTGTTTTATGCAAGATTGGAAAATCAGACATACTGTCATCGATGGTCAGCGTTTATACTTTGATGGAACTGGCGCCCAGTTATTTGGAAATTGGATCAAATGGTTCTTACTGACGATTATCACTCTTGGAATCTATTCATTTTGGTTAAAAATAAAAACAGAACAATGGATTACCAAACATACCCATCATATGTAAAAAGTGCGGTTTATAGACCACACTTTTTTTATAGCTCTTAATAATGTCTCTCACCAAACAAATCCTCTGGCAATTCATGGAAACCCTTGCCTGCCTTGAAGTTTTCAAATTTGCCTAGCAAGAACTGGTAAGCATCCAAGCGGCTTTCATAGCGAATCATGGCATCTTTAGCACGCTCATCTTGATCTTCTTCATAGACCTTTTGGCTTTCCTTGAGCGCCATATCATTAATCATGATTTGGGTATTAACCCAAGCTTCAAATTCTTTCATAAATTCTTGTTCGTAACTCATTTTTTCTCCTTATTCTAATCCACGGAAATAGTCTGTATCAATCTCACGGTAAGGCTGGATATCCTGAACATACTCCAATACACCTTGAAATTCTCCATTTTTATCGTGTACTGCAGCATAGGTGATATGGACAAACTTACCTCGTGACTCGGACTTGAACCACATCTCATACTTGTCCTTGACCCCGTCACGAAGACCTTTCATAATGGTCTTTACCTTATCAAGGTACTTGGGCGGGTGACAAAGCTCAACATTTCGCCCTACTTGAGAAGGTGTCCGCTTGAAAATCATCTCATCTGCTGGCGTATTGTCATTGTAATACTGGAAAATATCATCCTTATTAACAAAGGTAATTTCCATTGGCAGATGGTTGAGAATAAGATTAGCCTGCTCGACTGAGAGATAGCCATTACCGAAAGCCTGTTGGCTATGGCGGTCCAGCACTGCTTCCTTTTCCTTAGGTGTGAAGGTGATGGTAAACTGACCTTCTGGCGTATCGATAACCTTCTGAACTTGGCCTTCTGCTGCGTCTAGTTGCACGGGCTCTTCTGCACTCTTTTCCTCAACAAAGCTTTTACGTTCTGGCACCCATTTTTCAGAAGGTCGGATGATAGCATAACCATAAGCATCACTTTCCTCGGCAATCTGAATCCAGTCATCCTGGGTAAAGGATTCGAGTAGAATCATGAGGAGGATGGATTCTTCCTTGAAAATCATACTTTCAAACTCTGTCGCAAAAGCTTCAAAAGCTTCCTTTACAGTGCTAATGGACACTTCTGGTAGGGACTTGGCTGTCGCCAGGGCTTTCTGAAAAAGTTCCCTGATCTGGTCATCGACTCCCCACATGACTTTTGGTGGTGAATCATGTCCATAACGCTCCATAATAGGAAAGAAGAGTTCTTCCTTACGCTGGTAGTGACGGTCAAACTGGCCTACAAGCCCCATCTGACGAACCAAACCCTTACGCATTTCCGCCAGCATTTCCTCGTCTTCCATAGACTCATATGTATCTAATAATCTACGAACACGAATCAAGGCAGCACGAAGGGCTAGATTTTCATCCTTAAAGACACGCACGGGATGACCTGGATGCTCGGTATCTTCAACTTCGATACCCTTAACAGCATTTTTAAAGAGATTGGCATGGACATCACAGAGCTCCATGACGTCTTCAAATGTCACACCTGAGTCAGAGTTCATCAACTCATGCTCCATGAGAGAAATCTCGATAGCTGATACACCTGTAAAGGTCGCATCAAAGCGCTCCTGAACGGATTCAGGTGAGGCTCCATTATGCAATTCTAATAAAATATCCCGTAGGACATGAATTCGTTCATCTGCCATTAGTCTAATCCAATCACTTCGTAACCATTTGCTTCCAGTGTGCGTACAATCTTATCCATAGGAGTTCCCTCCAGCTTAGACCCCTGTTTGAGCGATACTTTTCGTCCGACTGTATTTCGCATCAAGGGATTTGCAAGAGGTTTAAAACCAAGTTCTACTAGGATATCTAAAACTTCTGGATGTTTGTCCACCACTTCCGCAACAGGAATAGATACATCAATGATATTGTCCATCATAACCTCCATCATATTCTCTAACAGTTTTTTCTTTTTTATTATACCACAAGGGCAAAGATTAAAAAACTAGCAATAGAAGACTTGCTAGTTTATTTCGTATTACTTCATTATTTCTAATTATATAGACTCTTACTAGTAAAACCTCAAAGTCTTATCCTTACCATGATCATCAGAGAAGTTTGAAAAACCAGTCTATGATCTTGAAAAGAATCTTATAAAACAACAATTGGAAGGCGAAAGAGATTAGGAACCAGAGAATTTTTATCAGACCAACAATTGGTGTTATAAAAAGAAGAGTAAAGAATCTCCAAAAAGATTTCATTCTTTATCCTCCGGCTTCATCAACCAAGTAGCTGTATCCATAAGCTTATCTACGAGAACTAATTTCGCCAAACTAACGACTGTGTTTTCATCTTTTTTTATGGTTTCTGCAACTTTTAAAGCTTGGGTTGTAAGAAGATAATTGCCATAAGTTTTGGCCAATACTTTTATGATCCCCATGTCAATCTCCTTCGATGATTTCAACCTCTTTTTGGATAGTGGCAACATCTCTTTGATATTGTGCTTCATCGTAGTTAATCAATTTGGACAATTCTTTTTGCAATCTTTCTCCCATGGGTTTCATGGTCGCAAAGGTTAAGCCACCTGATAGGACTCCACCTAAGATAGGGATAACTTTCCCCATCCCCTTAGCCAATCCTCCCTTGGTCAGATTCACTCCAAAGATTTTCAGAACTTTTTCCAAAATTGGATACCAAAGAGTCTTTGTCAAAGCCTTTCTGTTTACAATTTTCATCACTTGCTTAGCAACTGAAACACCACCAGAACGAAGTAGAGCGCCCGCACCATTTACTCCCAACATCACTCCCAGATAGAGCAAGAGGGTATTTTTAGCTTCTTCGCTCAGCTCATTTCGCGAAGCCCAGAGATCATCGTAGCCGTAAATATAGCCTAGCTCCTGGGCTAGTTTTAATGAAAATGCGTAAAACTGGGCTACATCTGTCGGAATGGTAACTGCCATGGCAATACCTCCAGGCAAACCTGCTAAAACAGATGTCCCACTTGCCAGTAAAACACTGTCTTTAATACAGGCATTGGCCACTCGATCTAAGGTTTCCTGAGGTAATAAAGCTGTCGGCCCTTCTTCCAATAATCTAGGAATATCCTTTGAAGCCACTTCCTTAGAGAATTTATCCATTAAAAATTTTGACCGGTTCACTTTGACGACAGGAAGTTTTACTACCTGTTGCAACACTTGCATCGCCACATCTTCTTTAGCCATCTCTATCTCCGTTTTTCATTCATATCAAGCTTTATCTTATCATATTTATGGAATAAATGATATTTTCAAGATCTATTTTATTTCCTTGATTTCTACTCATCTAATCTGATTAGACAACGACCTACTTATAGACACACAAAAAAGAGGGTTGCCCCTCTTTCTTATACTCAATGAAAATCAAAGAACAAACTAGGAAGCTAGCCGTAGGTTGCTCAAAACAGTGTTTTGAGGTTGTGGATAGAACTGACGAAGTCAGTAACCATACCTACGATAAGGCGACGCTGACGTGGTTTGAAGAGATTTTCGAAGAGTATTAATTTTTATCCAGATTGCGTAACATCTCGTCAATCTTATAAATCCATAATTTCTTTTTTCTTTCGATTAAACTCTTCCTGAGATAATATATCTGCATCTAAAAGTGATTTGAGTTTAGTTAGAGCTTCGATTTGCTCATCAAAAGATAAACTTGGTTTAGTTGCTTTTTCATCTAACTGTTGTGCCATATTCATACCAAAAATCATCCCCGCACCATCTCCTAGCCCATGTTGTTCGATCCCTGATGCGACTTTTTGTTGTGCAGCAATATTAGAAGCTTTCTGCGATACATCATCAAAGGCCTTTAAATTCATCTTATTTGATGAAAAGTTCTTAACTAATTCCTTAGATTCTGGTGAGAATTCTATATTAGCAATAGCAACTTTTATAATTTCAAACCCAAAACGATCTTTCCAAGTACCAGCATACTGTTCATCATTCGATACTTGTTCTGCAAGTACTGATGCTTGTGATGGTAGTTGTGAGATACGATAAGTTGTTGATAACGAATTAAGGGCAACGGTAAAGGATTGAAGAAATTCCGTGACTATCTGAGCCCTTGCTTGAGCACTATCAAAGCTATAGTAGGTTACATTTGCAGGAAGGAAATTTTTTACAAACTTGATAGCATCCGTAATTTGAATAGAAAAAGTTCCAAAAGCGCGTACTTCTAAGTCTGTTCCATAAAACAAGTCGTTATACATAACCGGACCACGAGTACCAAACCTAATATCGCGAATTTCTCTCAAATTGACAAAACAAATCTGTTTTTGCTGATCACTTTGTCCGCCAAATCCAACACGATTAACAACATTATCAAACAGTGATTTTTTTATCCCATCACCATTAAAAACACTACTCTCCCCATTTTGATATTCATATCCACCTGGTTCAGTGATAATTTCTTCTATTCCAGACTGACTAAAAATAAAAGCAGCAGTATTTTCAGGAATAAATATCTTAGACCCATTTGAAATGACACCTATAGACCCTTGACTATTAACTCCTCTACCATTATTGCTGACTTGAAGAACACCCGGACTTACAGCTGTATGTTCATCAAAAGCCTGAACTGTAATAATCTCCTTCCATTGATCTGCAAAAGTACCACTAATTGAATCTGTAAATGCTTTAATTATTCCCATATTTCATCTCCTACAAGGTCTGTTCCATATCACAAAAACTACATTTGACAGTTTGTTTTACGGTTCCAGACAGAGGAGCTCCACAAAAACTGCATTTAGTAGATAGTTTCTCTGGTTCTGCATCCTTAATACCAAGCCCTGCTTTGAAAGTGTCAAACGTATCTTTTAGAGTCTCTGCCAAAATTTCTACACCAAATAAGCTATTATCACCCAAGGTTGCAAAGTTGCTTGTATCACCAGAGATTAATTTAATAATATTTGTTGCCCACTTTTCAGTATCCTTAGTATTAGAGAATGAGAAGATAACTTGTCCACCATTATAATAGATTTCTAATCGTTTCATACCATTGGATTTTGTAACTGAAACTTGTGGTTTCCCCTCAAAAACCTTAATTTGGTTAATTGGTATAATAGTTTGATCTTTTTTTCCTCCAAAAATACCTTTTTTGATATGTATCAAGTGTAGATTTGTTAAAATTAATTCATCTGTAGACAAACCATTTTTCCCAAAACTCACATGATCACTATTCATAACCATGTATTCATGAGGTAACAATTGATAGTCCATCCCGAACTCCATTCTTATTTTTAAAGACTAGCTTTCCATTGTTCTACTTGTTCGTGTAGAGAATCACGATATTCCTTTAAAAACTTAATTATTTCCTCTTTTCCTTGAATAGGTGCTTTCTTCAATGGACCATATTGTTTTTTCTGTTCTTCCATTTCTTTTTTAGTACTATCTTTTAATTCTTGGATAGAAGCACTATCTTCTAAAACAGTTCCCTTAAAGGCTTCATCTGCTTCGGTATAGTAATTATTAACAATTTTCTCATACATAGTCAAATAATCTTCATAAGTTTTGATAGATTCAATTGTCTCATCACTGACATCTTGTGGATTAAAGTCACTAGAACCTAATTTATCTTTTGCTTTATCTAAAAATCCTTTTTTCCCAGAACTTTCTGTTTTACTATCACTAGATGAATTACTTGTTTTTTCAGACAGAGAACTACAAGCAACTAGAGTAGAAACAGACAGACATAATAAAGCTAAACGACAAACTTTTTTTACATTATTCATTAATAGAATCTCCTTTTATTTATGAAATTATCATATCATATTTCCTAAAAAAAAAAAGCATTTTCTGATTAGCAAACATTTTATAAATACAGAATCTCATTTTTAAAAGAATATTTTTCCATTTTAAATTCCAGCTATTTTCCACACAAAAAAGAGGGTTGTCCCTCTTTCTGCTTAATTTTTATCCAGATTGCGTAGCATTTCGTCAATCTTGTTTCCATATTCGATGGATTCGTCTTTGACGAAAGTTAAGTCTGGAATTTTGTACAATTTCAAATTGCGACCAAGTTCACGTTTGATAGTGCCAGTTGCTTTTTCAAGCCCGACTTGAGCTTTCTGATTATCTGAGGCAAGATTACTCAAAATAGTGTAGTAAACCTTAGCCATAGATAAATCACCTAGCATCTGAACATCAGTGATAGTCACACCTTGGACACGCGGATCACGGACTTTCTTTTGCAAAATCTCATTGACTTCGCGCTTGATTTCCATGCCCACACGATCCGTACGGAAATGATTTGCCATGCTTTTTCCTTTCTCTCAATTGAACCAAAAGCTAGGCCAGCAGACCTAGCTTTGTCTAGTAGATAGAGGAACTAGAGCCATTTGAATCTAGGAAACAAGCCATAGATAGAACTAAGGGTTCATCAAGGCGTTGTTGACGACGAGTCAAATCGGCTATTGTTTCTCTATTATCTCTTGATTTCTTCCATGATATAAGCTTCAATCACATCATCCATCTTGATATCATTGTAGCCATCAATCATGAGACCACCTTCACGGCCGTTTGTAACTTCTTTAACGTCATCTTTATAGTGTTTCAAGCTAGCTAGGGCACCATCGTAAATAACGACACCATCACGGATGACACGGACTTTAGAGTCGCGAGTAACTTTACCGCTGGTAACCATAAATCCACCGATTGTTCCCACTTTAGATACCTTGAAGGTTTCGCGGATGATTGCTTCACCGATAACTTTTTCTTTAAATTCTGGGTCAAGCATCCCTTTCATAGCTTCTTCCATCTCTTCGATAACCTTGTAGATGATGCTGTGGAGACGGATTTCTACATCGTCAGCTTCTGCTTGTTGACGAGCTTGTGGTGTAGGACGCACGTTGAAACCAACGATAAAGGCATTTGAAGCTTCGGCAAGAGTCACGTCAGATTCATTGATAGCACCTACTGCTGAGTGAACAATAGTTACTTTAACGCCTTCCACATCAATCTTTTGAAGTGATGCAGAGAGAGCTTCAACAGAACCTTGTACGTCGGCTTTGATGATGACGTTAACAGACTTGAGTTCTCCTGCTTTAAGGGTATCAAAGAGGTTTTCAAGGCTGACACGTTGAGTAGCTTGACGTTGCTTCATAAGAGCACGTTTAGCACGTTCTTCACCAGCTGCACGCGCAGATTTTTCATCTTCGTAAACAGCAAAGTGGTCACCTGCCATTGGCGCTTCATTCAAACCAGTGATCGATACTGGTGTTGATGGGCCTGCAACCTTCACACGACGTCCAAGATCGTTAGTCATAGCACGGACACGTCCAAAAGTATTTCCGACAACGATTGGATCTTGGACATTCAAAGTACCTTGTTGAACAAGAAGGGTTGCAACTGCACCTTTTCCTTTATCCAAACGAGCTTCAATAACAGTACCGATGGCACGAACTGTTGGATCAGCTTTGAGCTCTTGAATTTCAGCCACAAGTAGAACAGTTTCCAAGAGTTCATCGATATTTTGGTTGAACTTGGCTGAGATTTCTACGAACTCAGAATCTCCACCCCAAGCTGTTGACATAACACCATGTTCAGCCAATTCACCGATCACACGTTCTGGGTTAGCACCTGGTTTATCGATTTTGTTGATAGCTACGATGATTGGAACATTAGCCGCTTTTGAGTGGTTGATGGCTTCGATAGTCTGAGGCATTACCCCGTCATCTGCCGCTACGACCAAGATGGTAATATCGGTAACAGAAGCACCACGCGCACGCATAGAAGTAAAGGCCGCGTGTCCTGGTGTATCAAGGAAGGTAATCTTCTTACCATTTTCTTCGATCTGATAAGCACCGATATGCTGAGTGATACCACCAGCTTCTCCCGTAGCAACACGAGAATTACGAAGGGTATCCAAAAGGGTTGTTTTACCATGGTCAACGTGTCCCATGATCGTTACAACTGGTGGACGCTCTACGAGTTCATCTTCATTGAGATAACCCTCTTCAGCAAAGAAACGTTCGATATCAGCATTGTCCACCTCAACCTTTTGTTTAGCTTCAATACCGTAATCTACCATGAGGAGTTCGATTGTTTCACCGTCCAAGGACTGGTTTTGTGTCGCCATCACACCCATCATGAAGAGTTTCTTAACAATCTCAGCTGGTTCGCGTTTGATACGTTTTGCGATTTCCGCAACGGTCATACCATCTGTATATTCAAATTCTGTTGGCAATTCATGGAACTTACGCTCTGTAACAGGTTTTGGTGCCTGATTACGGTTATTTTGCTTATTGCCTTTTTTATTCTTTTTGTTATTGTTCCAGTTACTATTTCTTTGATTTCTCACTTGATTTTGACTACTTCGATTCTTTTGTTGTTTTCTAGGACCATCTTCTTCGTGATCGTAATCATCACGATCTTTGTCTGGTCGGGCTTGTTTCTTACGACGTGTATCCACTACAGGTTCTTTAGCTGCAGGAGCTACTTCAACCACTGGTTGAACTGGCTGCGCTTGTTCAGCTAACTTAGCAGCTTCTTCAAAGATTTCCTCAGGTTCCTTGCGTTTGTTTGCTTGAGCCAAGGCTTCTTTGGCAGCTTGAGACTGCTTGAAGCGTTCCTCACTTGAACGAGCATATTCTGCATTTTGCTCTGCTTTTAGAGCAGCTGCACGGGCTTTAAAGTCAATACGTGGTCCAGACTGATTTGGACGTTTGTCCTCTTGCTGACGACGATCATTCCCACGATTTTGCTGACCTTGTTGTTTTTTACCTTGATCATTGAATCGACGGTTGTCACGATTGACTTGACCTTGTTTGCCACCATTACGGTTATCATTTTTTTGACGATTCCCATTTTGCTGGTGGTCACGGTTATTACCCTTATTTTGCTTGCGTCGTTCAGCCTGCTCTTTTGCACGTGCTTCACGCTCAGCCTTAAAGTTTCGACTCTGCGGTTTTGCTGGTGCCACTTTTTCTTCTTTAGGGGCAACAGCTGCTGCTGGTTTTGCCTCTTCCTTAGTGACAACTGGTTTTGGAGCCACAGGTTTCGATTCTACCTTTGGAGCAGGAGCAGGTTTAAAACTTGCTACGATTTTTGAAGCAGCTGCTTCCTCCACACTTGATGAGTGGCTTTTTACATCCAAGCCCAACTCTTTTGCACGCGCTACAACTTCTTTACTTTCTTTTCCAAGTTCTTTTGCGATTTCGTACAATCTTTTCTTAGACAAATCATGTCCTCCTCTTCTATTCCATAAGAGACCTCATTTTCTTTGTAAATCCAGCATCTGTCACAGCCAAAACTTTTCTTGATTTTCCGACTGCTATGCTTAATTCCAGTGTTGAAAACACGGTAATAACTTCTACTTGATAATAATGACTTTTATCCTGAATTTTCTTGGCCAGGTTGGGACCAGCATCATGGGCGAGAAATACCAGTTTTACTTTCTGGTCTTGGATAGCCTTGACGACCATTTCTTCACCCGAGATGATTTTCCCTGCTCTCTGAGCAAGTCCCAAGAGATTAGCAATTTTTTGTTTATTCAAGTCCTAACTCTCTTCTTTTCACTTTGTGATCGACATAGGCAATCAACTCGTCATAAAAGCTTTCTTCAACTTCCATACTAAAGCTACGGTTAAAGACTTTTTTCTTTTTGGCCTCAAGGGCTTCTGCATTGTCTAGCTTGATATAAGCACCACGACCATTAGCCTTGCCTGTCGGGTCGATAAAGACCTGTCCCTCTTTGTTCTTGACAATACGGAGTAAATCGCGTTTATCAATCACTTCATTGGAAACCACAGACTTGCGCAAAGGGATTTTTCTAGTTTTCATCTTCCCCTCCTCTGATCAGCTTTTATTCTTCGACCAATTCGTCTGTTTCTACCTGGTCAGCTTGTTCTGCTGCTTCCATGGCTTCAAACTCACTTGCAGACTTGATATCAATACGGTAGCCTGTCAAATGAGCTGCCAAACGAACGTTTTGTCCACGACGACCAATCGCAAGAGAAAGCTTGTTATCTGGCACAACGACCAAGGCACGTTTACTGTCGTTTTCATCAAAGATAACTTGGTCAACTTCAGCAGGAGCGATAGCGTTGTAGATAAATTCAGCTGGATCTGCTACCCATTCGATAACGTCGATGTTTTCTTCGATTGGAACCATACGGTCGCTCTTGGCATCGTAGCGAGCTGGGTGGAATTTGCTAGTGATTTTCTTGATGTTAGCACCACCACGTCCGACGATTGTCCCGATCGCATCCACGTTTGGATTGTGGCTACGAACAGCAACCTTGGTACGGTCACCTGCTTCACGAGCTACGCTCATAATCTCAACTGTTCCGTCATAAACTTCAGGAATTTCTTGTTCCATTAAGCGTTTGATCATTTCTGGATGGCTACGGCTTACAAAGACATTCACTCCACGAGGATTGTCTTCAACCTTGTAGACATAAACTTCGATACGATCGTGAGAAGCAAAGACTTCTCCAGGAATTTGGTCTTGTTTTGACAATTGAGCTTCGATGCTGCCAAGGTTGACATAGATAAAGCGATTGTCGAAGCGCTCCACTGTACCTGACATGATTTCTTGTTCATGCTCTTTGTAAGTGTTGTAGGTGATAGCACGTGTTTGCTTGCGCATTTTTTCCATGATGGTTTGTTTTGCAGACTGGGCTGCTACACGACCAAACTCACCTGGTGCTTCTTCAAATTTAATCTTGTCCCCAAGCTCGTAAGCTGAGTTAATGGCAAGAGCATCTTTCAAGCTGATTTCCAAACGGCTATCAAATACTTCATCAACAACTTCACGAACAGTATAAACTGTAAAGTCACCTGTCTTTTCGTTGAAATCAATGGCTACACTATCAGACTGCCCATAGCGTCTGCGATAGGCTGAACGAAGTGATTCTACCACTGCATCAATGATGTCTTCTTTTTTGATTCCCTTGTCTTCTTCCAAAATGCGGAAGGCCTCTAGCATTTCTTTACTCATCTTCTATTCACTTTTGAATCTTCAAAAGCTTCCTTTCTTTTACTATAATTTTACTGCTAAACGTGCTTTTGATACCAAACTGTATGGGATTTGGACTGTTTTCTTACGAGTCTTGTCCATATATTCCATAGTCAACTCATCCTCTTCAAAGGCTAGCAAGGTTCCTTCAAAGACCTTTTGCTTATCGATGGCTTGGTAAAGTCCAACATGGATGTATTTCCCAACCGCTCCAGCGACTGCTTCCTTGGTTTTCAAAGGACGCTCCAATCCTGGACTGGTAATTTCTAGGAAATATTGTTCTGGGAAGGGATCTGGCTTGATAGTATCTAGGACAGGACTGATAATCTCTGTCAAGTCCGCTGTGTCGTTCAAGGTAATTCCCTCTGGTTTATCTACAAAAATACTAAGAATCATGTCACTGCCAATCTTTCCGTACTCGATATCCACGAGTTCAAAGGGAGCTTCAATGACAGGTTCTACGACTTCTCTGACTAATTCTACGATAGTTGCGATTGCGTCCACCTCCTCATAAGCAAGAGGCGAAGATATTTCCCCGCCTCACTTTCTCATATTCTTACTTACAGTATAACACTTTTGACTACTTATGTAAAGTATAAGCACTCAGAAGGCTTGATTTTAAGCTTTTTCTTAAAATTCTGCCTCAACTCGGTAGATAACTTGACCCTTACTTGAGAATTTTTGTTCATATTCTGTCATGACATTGCCTTCAAAGTCGCTGGCGTGCAAATCTAACCAAACGCCATTGAGCTTCATGCCATATTGAGAAAAACTCACTAGGCTATATTCAAACAAGCCACGGTTATCTGTCTTGAAATGAATCTCACCGTGTTCAGGCAAGATACGCTTGAAGGTATCCAAGAAACTCTTATAGGTTAGACGACGCTTTTCATGGCGTTTTTTAGGCCACGGATCTGAAAAGTTCAGGTACAAACGATCAATCTCACCATCTTCAAAGTAGTCGGTCAAATCTGAACCATCAACCCACAACAACTTGATATTGGGTACAGCAACTTCCAAGACCTTGTCCAAGGCATAGCTCAAAACAGACTTTTGAATATCAATCCCGATATAGTTGATATTAGGGTTTTGCTTGGCCATACCTGTCACAAAAGCACCCTTACCACTACCAACCTCAACATGGATAGGATTGTCATTTCCAAATAAATCTCGCCATTTCCCTTTGGCTTCTAAAGGATTTAAGACAACATACTGAGGATTAGCCTCTAGTAATTCTGTTGCCCCTTTACGATTTCTAACTCTCATCTCTTCTTTCCATACTTGTCACGGAAGATACGCAAAGCATAAATCTCCCGATTGACATTTTCTAGATCTTCATTTGTATAATATTTGGCAATCTGGCTCAAGAAGGATAACTGAGCATACCAAAATAGTTTGTTGATGACTGTTTGGTTGTATTTGTAACCGTAATAAGTCAACCACTCTTTCCACTGATAGTCTGGAATATAGTGACATAGCATATGCGCTACATCAAACATGCGATCCGTTAAACGAACGGAATCCCAATCCACTAAATAAACAAGACCGCTCTCTGTCTCAATCCAATTACTATGTCGTACATCTCCATGAACGATCGTTGCATAATCTTCCCTAAAGTTTGGCAAACTTCCTCGCAAATCCTCTACTACCATTCTTAGATATTGATTGTTCTTCAAGGATTCTGGAGCATCTTTTAACCAAGCCTGAAGCAAGTCAAAAGGTGTTTCTAAAGAATAGCCTAAACGAGTCAATTGCGTCATCAAAGGACGCGAACGATGCAAGCGGCTCAAAATATTGATAATCTGCTTGCGATTCATATCATAAGGGGTCAAAATTTTACCATTCAACCATTCTTGGGCACACATATCACGCCCATCCGATAAACGGCGAGTCCATAATAATTGAGGAGCGATTTGTTCCTTGGCTAAACCAGGTAGGATTGGAGAGGTGTTCATTTTAATAAAGACGCGCTTCCCATCAGGGTAGCTTCCCATATAAGCTTTTCCGCTTTTCCCAGGTATAGGGGTCAGCGTTAGCTCAATATCACCCAAGTCCATTTCTTTCCTCCGTATAAAGTTTCCTTACTATTCTACTAGTTTTTAGGCTATTCGTCAACCAGTCCAGACCTGATTCTCAAATAAAAGCCCTTTATCCAATTTTGTTAAAAGAAAAAGGCAAGCAGAGAGATCTGCCTAGCCTTGCTCATTCAATTTTTTTAGCAGAAAATTGTAAGGAAAAAATCTATGCTTAATCTGATAATTCAAGCTTTTAACTGGTTCTCATCATGCAAATACCCTATGTAAAAAAGTCATGATAAATGGTAAGTTTGCGATGATATTATTAACAATATGAATCGTATAAGAAGGATAGATAGTCTTGGTATAGCGTGTCAAACCACCAAAAATACAGCCAACTGCTGTATAAACCAGAAGGTCTAGTAGACTAGGAAAACTTGAAAAATGAGGTAAGGCGAACAAAACCGATGGGAATAGAATATCCAGTCCCCATCTTGAATTCTTAAAGAAGGCATGTTGAAGTAGTCCCCTACATACCAATTCTTCCATCAGAGGTCCTAGTACTATTAAGGTTAGGTAAACTCCGAACTCTGCAAAATTGGTCTCACTATAAGCAATAAACAAATTCCAACCTTCGTTTGTCCCCTGAACATGTTTAGCTGTCAGATAGTTAAAGCTTATAAGAACGACAGCTGCTAACATCGTCAGAACAGAATAACTCACCCACTTTTTCCTAGGGATACGAAAGAGATAAGCATGGCCCGATCTAACCAAGAACCACATCATCAAACCGATAAAGAGAAGACTGATGATGTTTCGAATCCAGATAAGATTTCCTACCCAAGACGAGAACTCCCAATAATTTCTCCAAAATTGGGTTGTCCAAGACAACCCGAAAAACAAAAATAAATAGAAAAGAACTGCACTCGTTTTGAAAAGAATAGAATATTTTTTCATAGAAACTCCCTAATAGCTTTGCTATCGTAACTGCCACTAATTATCATTTAATCCTCCAGCATTCAGTCTCGGTAGTTCTCACTAAACCTTTGACAAGCCAATACTTCTATCCGTAGTATACTTTTGTTGCTGTTCGAAACTGTACCTAGTTAGTCACTCGTTTTCCGTCAGGTTACAGCCAATCTTTTCAAACAAGAATACCTCATCCCTTTTTGACCCGATCATTTTATAAAACTTGATACTCTCGATGAAAAGCCTTGGCAGATACCACTCTATGATTTGTGAGGTCAAGATAATCTCCTGGATAGCCAAGGACATACATACTATAACCAGCAAAACCTCCTCCTGCCGTTCCGACTAGACCAATTTTGAGATTGGTTACAAGAGAAGACTGAAGTCCTGCCATTAAAATTCGGACATGATTGTCTAGCCATACTATGTAATTCTTTTGCAAGGCGTCTTCTACCCAACCTGGTTTAGGAGTATCTTTACCAACTTCCCAAACTTCTACTATTTGATTTTTATATTTTGCTTGCATCTTTTTAATCTTTCTTTTAGGACTCTCACAGGGTTTTTATGTTCTTCTTACCTGGTCTATGTTTTACCAGACTATAGATCGTAACAGGGGTACTTACCAGTACAAGAACATTTCTCCAGAGTTCTGTTGAAATCATGAGTACTCTTATACAAAGAACAAGAGATAGCAATATTATTACAACTCGGGCAAATAAATCTAACAATTCGACATACTTTTTCATTTGATTCCTCCATCTATTGATTTCACATCTACCAGGTCAGTTCCCTAGTCACTATGATGCCAACTGATCATCCTCTACATTCCTTTGTAAATTTAACCACTGTCAACTACTAGAAGAATGATAAACAATTGTAACAAATATGGACTAAGATAGGCACCGATAGATTTTGACTCTTTTTATAAGCAAAGCCCAGCATCAAACCTCCAAATAGATAATAGATAAATGAAGGAACATCATAAGGAGCATGCAGGAAAGAGAAGAGAGAGGCAGTCAGTATAAGCCCCAACCAAGAATTTTCAAAAACCGCACCTTGAAGGATACCTCTGAAAACAAATTCCTCCAGAATAGGCCCAAAAACTGTCACGCTTGCAATAAAGGATAAGGAAATTCCTGTACCAGTAGCCTCAAGGTGTTGATATCCAGCACCAGAAGATACTGTAAAAAAACTATAATAACCTATATTTACCAGCACACAAATAAGAAAGCTTCCAATAAAAAGTAGAATTTCTTTCTTCGTTAACCTTCTTAGCGAAACCATATCAAACCATTTCGCATAGGCAACACTCAGTGAAATCCAGAAAGTCTTTGCTATAATAAATAGGTACTCGTTTAGAAAAAAATCTCCTTGATTGATGGTATAGCCTACTGTAGTAACTATTATAAAGGCTAAAAATCCAACAAACACAGCATGACATTTATTAAAAATGGCCATAAACACAACCTCTCTCCTATTTAGAATCATCAAAATAAGGATGCAAGAATTTTGCATTTTACAGATGATCCTTAGCAGATATTAATTTGAAACTATTCATTCTATTTAGATGATCCATTACAGACCTATAAAACTTCTATGTTCAAGATTCAAAGTGGCTTTTTCTCCATTTTTTATTGAACTGAACGAAGATATAAACCGAAGCAAAGTATGCTAGTGCATCCATTACATAATACCACTCATTTCCCCTAAGCGGATAAAGACAAGTTTGCATGATTACATACAAGATGACAATCGTAATTATTTTTTTCGCCATAAGAATCACTCCTTTATTTCAGTTTAGCATTGATATCCTTGTAACTTTTACACACTCAGTATAGCACTGCTTTTTTAGGTTTTGCATCCAAATCTTAAATGGTCATCAAAAACTCTTAAATTGCAAGAACTTTTCTTAAAAAGACCAGCAGTCTGAAAACACTGCCTGTAAGTCCTTTTTGTGAGCTTACTTTTTATAATACTTCAAACCCCAAATGAGCAACAGCATGATGATTAAGCAGAGAACAGAAGCAATATAACCAATCAGTTGTTGATAGAATTCTGCCGCCGTCATACCTCTATACAAACCGATAATAGACATAAAACCTGTCAATCCGATGAACATGAGTTGATTGGTTCTAGGATTGACCAACTCATCATCTTCAAACTTTCTCACTCTCATTTCCCTAGTGAGATAAACAATCACCAAAATAGAAGCCAAGTTAACAACCACTAAAAGCAATTGAAAAACTAAGGAAAATTGCAAAAACTGACGAGAGAGAAATAAATAAGTAGAGATCAGTACAGGTAACTGACCTAGGAACAATCTCGCAAGGAAGATGTTCTGTTTTTTAGCAAGAAAAGTTTTCATTTCTTTACTTCTTTCTTTTTAATGATAGCAAAATAGATCATAACTGCAATCAGATAGGCTATGGTATAAAATAGCTGATATCAAATACTCCCCCCAAGCGGAGACATGATTAGATACAAGATGAAAATGACAAGTATTTTTTTCTTCATAAGATTTCCTCATAAATATTTGTTGAGCAAGAACCTTTACACTCTTAGTATAGCACTCCTTTTGACCTTAATTTCCCCAAATCATGAATGGTCATCGAAACATCCTAAATTGTAGAAAAAATAAAAAGCAAGCAGGGAAAACATGCTTGCCCTAATAAAACCTAACAAATCAAAATGCACTCATCTTTACTTCCCTTTTTTCTGATACATTCTCATGATAGCTAGGAGGATAAAGGCTAGCCAGCTTGCTAAAACTAGAAGAGTGAGGCCTGTATGTAAGATTTCAGGTGTCCTCTCTATTCGGCTGATGAGACGGACTAAGGAAACCACTGCCATCTGAATGAGGAGCAAGGATTCTGCCCTAACCAATGATGTCTGCTGATTTTCAACTGCATGTAGAAAGGCTGGTAGCAAGACACAGGTTGCAACAATTATAATCAGATTAGCTCCTGTACCTTCTCCTTCGTTGACTAGAGAAAACATGAGAAGATTGGATAGGATGATCAGTACAGAACACGCTATAAAATAAGATTTCTGGTTCATTTAATTTTCCTCGAATATTATAAAAAGTCAGGCTGGATAAGGATAAATAGTTGCAATGTTTTTCAACCTAAAATGCCAAGATTCTCTTGTTCACACATTTTCTAATCAGAACTTGACAGCAAATGAACCGCCAAAACCTGACGAAAGACTTGATCTTGACAGGTGGTATTGAGACTGGCATTGGGATAACTTTCCACAATCTTCATGACGGTATAAAGACCAACACCTCGATCCTCCCCTTTAGAACTAACTCCAAAAGAGAAGATTTCAGAAACATCTATACCCTCTTCTTTGATAGAGTTTTCAATGATGAAGGTTTCCTGTGCTCCATTTTTTATAAAGGCGATTGAGACATGAGGTTGACTGGCCTCTGCACTAGCTTCAATGGCATTGTCACAAAGGATAGACACAATAGTCAGAAAATCAAGCAGACTCATACTCTCGACTTGAATCTCCTCAGGAACTTCGACATTAAAGACAATATCCCTTTCTCTGGCTTTTAGAAATTTGCCTGCTAGGAGACTTTTGAGGGCACGATCCCGAACATTCACCAAACGGCCCAGGTCATATTTATTATCCTGCAATTTCTGGCTGGAGTCCTTCAAGACGGAGTCGTAGACTTCTTTTATCTGTTCCATATCCTCCTCTTCAATGCCCAGACGTAAGCTGGTCAAGAGGTTGGCATAATCATGACGAAAGCTCCGAACTTCCTTATAAAGCTCCTCTATATGCCGACTATAGCGTTCCATATCTCTATAGCGCAAGTCCTGTTCTTGGTTCAGTCTCTCATGGAGTTTGTCCTTCAAATAAGTATCCAGCTTCTTGATAATCCCCATAAAAAAGAGTAGGTAAAACACTAGGATTAGATGGCGAACAGTCGTTGATTGAATACCTTGTTCATATTCAAGGTAAGATAGACTTTGCATCACTAGATAATAAGCCCCCATTACCCAGTTAATCTTAGTCAGGGACTTTTGAAAATCTTTATCGAGAATCTCCTTTCTCAAGTTTGCGAAATCATAGTCCAACCATTTCAAAAAAACTAAAACTATGAAGCAAACGAAAAACATAATCAATAAAAAGGCAGGATTGCCATCTATATCTACTATTCCTTGCCCCAAAAATGGAAACACAAAATAGGAAACGCCTCTATAAAAGAGATTCACTAATATCATTGGAAAGAGACCATAAAAGAGAAGGAGTTTTTTAGGAAGTCCTCTTAACAATAAGAAAGATAAGCCGATGCCGTACAAGGGTTCCATAAAATAAAATAGGTAACTATCTCCTACCATATAATCAATCATTAAAAAAACAAAGGCCAACAGTATCTTAAAAAGAAAGGCCTTAAAAATCCTCTCAAAAGTGATACCAATTCCATCCACCTTAAAGAAAATGACAATTTCTAGCCCATGAGTAACAAGTGTATACAATAATATCCAAGCAATATTCATAAACTCTCCTAGCTCAGTGTAAGTTATTGATAGCCTCAGACACTTCCCTGACCTTATAACGCGCGATTAGACAGCTTCCGCCATTGGGAAAGAAAAGGAGTTTTTCTTTCTTATCCAAACGAACTACATTAGTTGGATTAACTAGAAAAGAGCGATGGCACTGCAAGAGACGGGGTTCCTGCTTGAGAACCTCCTCTAAACTAGCCGTAAATTCTAACCTGTCTGTCTTGGTATAGAGAATAACACGATGGGGTCTTGGGGACGTTTCGAGATAGTAAACCTCTTTAAAGGGATACTGGAATTGGGCAAATTTTGATTTAAAATAAAAGCAATCTTCCGCTAGACTTTTACTGTCTTGACTATTGGCATAGAGAAGGGCTGTCTCGATACGAGATTCAAACTCCTCTGCCGAAAGGGCCTTATCAATGTAGTCCAAAGCTGACACTTGGTAGCGAAAGGACAGGGGCATAAACTCTGAGTGTGTCGTCACAAAGACGATTAGAGCATAAGGATCCCGATCCCGAATCTTTCTAGCCACTTCTAGTCCTTTCATCTCTTCATTTCGAATCTCAATGTCCAAAAAGAAAAGCTGATGCGCACCCTTCTCATGCACCTCTGCCAGCAGTTGGTCTGGCTTGCCAAAGACTTCAAAAGAACTGGGAATGATACTCTGTTTTTTCAAAAGTTTTTCAATCGTCATTTCAATTCTGGCTTGTTGGGAAAAATCATCTTCTAAAACAAATATTCTCATCTTCTTACTCTCCTTGTTTCAACCATTTTTGGCGAATTTCTCTATAACGACGCCTGGCATACTGAACAGCATATTGACCTTCTTCTCCAAGAAAGAGGGTCTTTGATTGGAGTTCCATGGATTTTACTCGTTCAAGGTTGACCAGACAATTTCGATGACATCTCGTTAAGCTTTCCCCATATTGTTTTTCAAGCTTGCTTAAATTTTGAAACAGATCAAAGCTAGCGTCTTCTGTAACAATCTGCACGGTATGAGCTTTCCTTGGATGCGTTTGGATGTAGTAGATATCCTTTATGTTTAATTTGAAAATTTATTTCTCTTTTTGGATGATGATATAGCTCATGGATAAAACCTCCTGAAGAGAGGATACCATAAGTCTAGAAATCATTTTTTGCCAAATCCTAAACGGTTCTTAAAAATTCCTAAAGAGTCGAAGTTTTTTCAAAATAACTATGATAACCTTACAACTATTTTATCATAAAATCCCACTATTACCATTCAGGAAATTTCAATGACAATTAAAGATTTGAAAGTAAAAAATGAGTAAAAAGTGATAGGTTAGGATTATAGAAAGACAAAGGCTTAAAACAACTTTAAAACCATCACAAAGGAGGAATTCTCATGACGGATACAAACCCAATCAAAACTGCTCAGACACTGATAACTGAGTTAAACAAAGCTTACCAAGTCTGCAAACAGGCAACAGCTGATGATATCCGCTTTCAGGAGCAACTGGACAATATCCTCCGCTTTCTCTCTAAAGCTGAGACAGTGGATAATCGATTCTTGATTGAGCTGGAAAAATTTTACCAAACTTCCAGTCTTCTCATGGGCCTCAGTGCTCTCAATCCAGACGCTCCTACTCGCGCCGCTTGGAGAGCCTATGACCGCTTCCACTTTGACCAAGTCAAGACCAAGTTGAGTCTCTACGGACCAACCATTATCCTGTAGTAACTAAAAAGAAGCTGAGACAGATTGAACTCAACTTCTTTTTTAGTATCATATAAGCAATGTTATACTCAATGAAAATCAAAGAGCAAACTAGGAATGCTCAAAGCACCGCTTTGAGGTTGCAGATGGATGCTGACCTAGTTTGAAGAGATTCTCGAAGAGTATTAGTCCTGCATCTGACGTTTCACCTGATAAGGGAGATACAAGATTTGCAAGACCAATCCAGCTCCAAGGAGGGCTAGAAGGGCTAGTTTTTCTTGGAGGGTAATCAACCCAACTACCAGTTGAACCAATAAAACAAAACCAGTCAATCCTCGGACAACTGCCTGTAATCCCCTTTCCTTTTGCCCCTTGTCTAGCGGAAAAAGTTGGGTCAAATATTGGTAGTCAAAGGCATGATAGAGGGCCAATAACTGAAAGAGCAAGAGATAGTTAAATAAAACTACCACTGCTGTCGCTATCCAAGACTGCTCGATAAAGATCAACGCCAGCAAAGATAGGAAGAGGAGGCGAAGACTGAGGGCAAAAAGATCTCCATTTCGCAGATAAGAACGAAGATAGAGGTTCTGCCAAATCTTGCTCGGCACCTTCTGAACTACTCTTAGGATAGCATCTAGATAAGCTCGTCTCTTGACACTGTTTGAAATTCCCTTGACTTGGGTAAAGAGGGCAAAGAAACGAAGTAAAAACTGCTTGCGTTTACTTTCTTGGGCAATCACATAGTCCCAGTCCAGATGATTTGCACTAAAAAACTTGCCTGCTTTTTTCTGAAACAGGAAATATTTCCCGACTCCCAAAAGAAGAACATAGACCCCAAAAACTCCTAAGCCTAAACCCATGGCTAAAAATAACGGAGCAAAAAAGAGCAAAAAGAGAGTCTGTACACTAACCCAAAAGATGAAGGAAACTAAACTTTGCTTCTGGATGTGTTCTCTCACTTCTTCTTCAGCTACTAAGAGAAAGAGCTTATCAGGCGCTTCCACATAGGTTGCTATTCCTCCCCAAAGTAAGAGTAAAACAGAGACAATCCCAATTAAACCTAGGATTGGTAAATGATTCTCAGGAAAATGCTGGAGCAGCTGACTATACTGATAGGCTAGAAAACCTACTAAGACCAGTAAAAACAAGACAAAGTGATCATTGAGCACATATCGAAGATAACCGACACACTCTTTACGAAAAGCCTGCTTTCGCTTTAGAAACAAGTCTTTCATCGGTCCTCCTCTTTGGTCAAAGCCAAATAGATATCATTGAGACTTGCTTCTGGCATGGCAAAAGCTTGTCTCAGCTCTTCAAGATCCCCTTTAGCTCTGACTTGACCTTTGTGGAGAATGACAAAAGAGTCACACATTTTTTCAGCAGAGTCAAGAACGTGGGTACTCATGAGGATAGACTTCCCTTTTTTCTTTTCAAGATCCAAAAGCTGAATCAAGTCCGAAATTGCCAAGGGATCAAGACCAAGGAAAGGTTCATCGACGATAAAGAGACTCGGATCCACAACAAAGGCACAGATAATCATGACCTTCTGTTTCATCCCTTTTGAAAAATGAACAGGGAACCAATCTAATTTCTGATCCAAACGGAACATCTTTAAAAGAGGTTCTACACGTTCAAAAGCTAGGTTTTGCTCAACACCATAGGCCATGGCAACCGTCTCGATATGTTCTCTGAGAGTTAATTCTTCGTACAAACTAGGAGTTTCAGGAATGTAACCAATCTGTTGACGATATTCACGAGGATTGGCACCTAAGGTTAGCCCGTCAATGTTTATTTCTCCACTATAAGGTGTCAAAAGTCCAATAATTTCATTGATGGTCGTTGATTTTCCTGCACCATTGAGACCAATCAAACCGACCAACTGTCCACTCTCGACTGTAAAGGACACATCTTTCAAGACAGGGACATGAACATAGCCACCTGTCAGGTTTTTAATTTCTAACATATTTTCTCCAAATCTGGTATAATGTAGCTATATTATATCAAAATTCAATACAGTAGAGGTAGATTTTATGTCAGATTGCATTTTTTGTAAAATTATCGCAGGAGAGATTCCCGCATCAAAGGTTTACGAAGATGATCAAGTTCTTGCCTTCCTTGATATCTCACAAGTAACACCTGGTCACACCTTGGTCGTACCAAAAGAACACTATCGCAATCTTTTAGAAATGGATGCTACTAGTGCTAGCCAACTTTTCGCCCAAGTACCAAAGATTGCTCAAAAAGTCATGAAAGCTACCAAAGCTGAAGGTATGAATATCATCGCCAACTGCGAAGAAGTTGCCGGACAAACCGTTTTCCATACCCATGTCCACCTGGTTCCTCGCTATAGTGCAGATGACGACCTCAAGATTGACTTTATCGCACATGAACCAGACTTCGACAAACTTGCCCAAGTCGCTGAAACGATCAAAAATGCTTAAGGAGTCACTATGAAACTATCAAACTTACTACTTTTTGCAGGTTCTGCAGTCGGTTCATACCTCCTCGTTAAGAACCGCCAAGCTATCACTGAAGAGGTTCTAGATACAACTGATCGTATTGAAGCCATTAAGGATGACTTGGATATCATCCAAGATAGCCTGCAAATTATCGACCAACAAAAAGAACTCATCAAGGAATATCAAAAAGATTTGACCTATAAGTTTAAAGTCTTGGAAAAAGACGTCCAAACAAGACTTGCTGTACTAAAAGAATTGCAGGAAACTGAAGAAAACTAAGGGAAACTCCAATTTTCCTTATTTCCCCTTTAAATCCATTTTGGGTTAGCAAATTCTAACAGACCAGGGAGGGCATGAAAATGAAACAGTTTTTTAAAGTTCTGACGCGTATCATCCTGATCATTTGTGGTGGCCTCTGCCTTCTTGCAGCCCTGGCATTTCTAATACTGACCAATCTGTTCAAGGCCTCACCGAGTGACATCAAAAAAGGAAATGAAGCCTTAAAACAAATCTTCATCTCCCTTGACCTGCCTCCTGAGAAAGTAGAATCAAATGGAAAGTATCAATTCGAAGGCGGGGGGTTGGATTTTTATGTGACATTCTCTGATGATGTTGTCAATAGCCACCCAGTCCTAAAAGAAAGTCCAAACCTGACTAAAAACCGACTCAAAGTCTATGTCTTAAACACAGGAGATATTTCCTACTATTCAGTAGAAGACAACTTATTCAATCATGGTTTATTCCAATTTTTAGAGGAGGAAAGCAGGAAGTATTTCCAAGAAATCGGAAAGAAATCAAATCCTTCTTACTTTATTCTCTCTTGGAGGGATCCAGAAAGCATGAAAAAAGGGATCGCATTTTATGAAAAAGCTTTGACCTTGGTGGATATTCAGGATAATTCGGCGATTAATCACATTGATACCGTCGCCCTTAAACCTGGAAAAGAAGCGGAATTCAGGCAACTCATTCAGGACATGGATGCAGCTGGCTTGCTCACTCAAAGATCTGAATAGCAGACCAGTTGGATAATGATTTCTTCGATGACAAAACACTAAAAAGAGCCCTCGGGCTCTTTTTACTTTATGCTTTATTCTCCTTCAAAGGCATCCTTAATATGGTCAAAGAAGCCTTTTTTCTTTGGATTTACTTTCAAATCACCTGCAGCTGCGAATTCTTTCAAGGCTGCTTTTTGTCGTTCGTTCAAGCCTGTTGGAGTCACGACATTGACAGTAACATATTGGTCACCAAGAGCACCACCACGAAGGCTAGGCGCACCTTTACCACGTAGACGGAATCGTTTACCAGTCTGAGTTCCTTCCGGAATGACTAATTCTACATCACCATGAACTGTAGGGATGTCTACTGTATCACCAAGTGCCGCTTGAACAAAATTGAGGTTCAAATTGTAGAAGATAGTGGTTCCTTCACGTTCAAACTTATCACTAGCTTCAACTGAAACCACCACGTACAAGTCACCATATGGTCCACCGTTAAATCCTGCTTCACCTTGACCAGCTAGGCGGATCTGTTGACCTGTTTCCACACCAGCAGGGATTTTTACGTGTACGCTATGGGCTTGTTTTTCATGACCAGTTCCATGACAGGTTGTACATGGATCTTTGATTTCTTGACCACGGCCATGACAGACATCACAGGTTACTTGGCGACGCATCATACCGAGAGGTGTTTGGGTATCAACATTGATCACACCTGAACCATGACAGCGTCCACAAGTAACTGGACTTGTTCCAGGTTTAGCACCAGACCCATTACAAGTACGACAGCTTGCTTCACGATTGTATTTGACTTCCTTTTCTGTACCAAAAATAGCTTCTTCAAAAGTCAAATGAACGCGATACTGGAGGTCGTCACCTTGACGAGGGGCGTTTGGATTACGTGATGCACCGCCACCACCAAAGAAGCTTGAGAAGATATCTTCAAATCCGCCAAAGCCACCTGCTCCGTCGAAGCCTCCGAAACCGCCAGCACCACCAAAACCACCATTGGCACCAGCAGCACCATATTGGTCATAGGCAGCACGTTTCTGTTCATCGCTCAAAGTTTCATAAGCTTCTTGAACTTCCTTGTACTTGTCCTCAGCTCCAGGATCCTTGTTAATATCTGGATGATATTTTTTAGATAATTTCCGATAGGCTCTCTTGATCTCATCTTGAGATGCATTTTTCGAAACGCCCAAACGGTCATAAAATTCAGTATTGTTCATAATTCAAGATACAAAGGGCGTCAAACGGACACAGCCAAAATAGGAGTTTTGACGACGGACGCTTGCGTCCTAGAAAAAACTATCTTTTTGGCACAGTCCGTAGCCCGTGTTCAGTTGCGAACACTCTTTGTTCCTTTCTATTGATGTTGTGAATCAAACCACGAATTCAGTCGGGTTCAATTCCTTTCTTTTATATTGAGTAAGAAACTTCAGAGCTCGGCTACAATTCCCCGAACGCTCTTTGTTCCTTTCTATAATTTATAAGTAAATCTTTAGAGGCTGTTTTCTATACTCTGCTTCACTTGATCAAACTCTTGGTCCGATAGAGTAAATATCAAATCCTCTTCAGCATACTCGTTCTGTTCTTTAAAATAGTTGTCAGTATTTTCTGCCAACCCTAGACTAAGAATTACTTTTCTTGCAAACTCTTGGTGCGCAAAGCCTATAGCCGTAATGATTTGTTTATCTTGCACAACCAGTTTGGGTTGGAAATTCTCACGTGGAAGAAATTCAAAATAGTCAAAGAAGTTTTGCCAGATGCCACCTGTAAATTTCGTATCTTGCAATAAACCCGCTTTCGCCAATAAAAGAGGCGCTGAAGAAATGGCGGCAATTAGGATATCTTGCTCACCAAGGTTCCTCAAGAACGAAATCAATTTCTCATCGCGTAGAGCAGGACCTATGTTTACCATTCCTGGCAAAATGATACAAGAATAATCTTCTATACGAATCTGATCTAGTGTTTTCGTTGGTTGACAGGGCAAACCATCCTCAGAGACCACTATCGAATGATCTGAAGCGACATAATCAATCGTGACGTCAAAAGACAGAGCTAAAGTACTTGTTAAAGCGGTTATCTCATAGAGAGAAAAATTAGGATAAATGATACAAAGTACTTTTTTCATACGCAACATCCTCTATTTTACCGAAAAACAGAGGCTGGGTTGCAACCTCTGGATTTCTTCTTATCATTACGACGTTCAAAAACAAAGTCGATTATACTTTGTTTTTGAACTAGTAAGGCTGAATTGATTTTCGGATTAAAGGAATCCTAAAATCTCGGAACCTTTCTTTATTTCAAGAGGTTCCGCTAAAACAATCCACTGGATTGTTTTACTTCTCCGTAAACTCTCCGTCTACGACGTCATCGCCTGCGTTTCCTGTTGCTTGTGCGCCTTCTGCTCCTGCTTGAGCTTGTTGCGCTGCTGCAGCTTGTTCGTAGAGTTTAACGGCAAGTCCTTGAGCTTTTTCGTTCAATGCTTCAAGTTTTGCTTTCATTTCGTCCAAGTTGTTATCTTCTTGGGCTTTCTTAAGATCATCAAGGGCAGCTTGTGCAGCATCACGTTCTGCATCGAAGCCTTTACCTTCAGTTTCTTTGATTGTCTTTTCAGTCGCAAAGATTGCTTGGTCTACTTCGTTACGAAGGTCAACTTCTTCTTTACGTTTCTTATCTGCTTCAGCGTTAGCTTCTGCATCTTTCATCATGCGATCGATTTCTTCGTCTGTCAAACCTGAGTTAGATTGGATAACGATTGTTTGTTCTTTTTGAGTTCCAAGGTCTTTGGCCTTAACAGATACGATACCGTTCTTATCGATGTCAAATGTTACTTCGATTTGTGGGATACCACGAGGTGCAGCTGGAATATCTGTCAATTGGAAACGTCCAAGAGTCTTGTTATCTGCCGCCATTGGGCGTTCACCTTGAAGAACGTGGATATCAACGGCTGGTTGGTTGTCTGCTGCAGTTGAGAAGACTTGTGATTTAGATGTTGGAATGGTTGTGTTGCGGTCGATCAATTTTGTGAAGACTCCACCCATTGTTTCAATACCAAGTGACAATGGTGTTACGTCAAGAAGGACAACATCTTTAACATCACCAGTGATGACACCACCTTGGATAGCAGCACCCATGGCAACAACTTCATCAGGGTTCACTGATTTGTTTGGTTCTTTACCAGTTTCAGCTTTAACAGCTTCTACAACGGCAGGGATACGAGTTGAACCACCGACAAGAATCACTTCGTCGATATCTGACAAGCTCAAACCTGCATCTGAAAGGGCTTGACGAACTGGAACTTTTGTACGTTCTACGAGGTCACGAGTCAAATCGTCGAATTTAGCACGAGTCAAAGTCATTTCCAAGTGAAGAGGTCCAGCTTCACCAGCAGTGATAAATGGCAAGCTAATTTGAGTTGAAGTCACTCCAGAAAGGTCTTTCTTAGCTTTTTCAGCTGCGTCTTTCAAACGTTGAAGAGCCATCTTGTCAGCTGACAAGTCGATGCCGTTTTCTTTCTTGAATTCTGCTACCAAGTGGTCGATAATTTTTTGGTCAAAGTCGTCACCACCGAGTTTGTTATCCCCTGCAGTTGCCAATACGTCAAAGACACCATCACCCAATTCAAGGATAGATACGTCGAATGTACCACCACCAAGGTCGAATACCAAGATTTTTTCTTCTTTGTCTGTCTTGTCCAAACCGTAAGCAAGAGCTGCTGCAGTTGGTTCGTTGACGATACGTTCTACTTCAAGACCAGCGATTTTACCAGCGTCTTTTGTTGCTTGACGTTGAGCATCATTGAAGTAAGCTGGAACTGTGATAACTGCTTTCGTTACTTTTTCACCAAGGTATTCTTCAGCGTAACCTTTCAAGTATTGAAGGATCATAGCTGAGATTTCTTGTGGAGTGTATTCTTTACCGTTAGCAGAAACTTTTTCAGAAGTACCCATCTTAGATTTGATAGAGATCACTGTATCTGGGTTTGTTACTGCTTGACGTTTTGCAGCGTCACCAACGATGATTTCACCATTTTTGAATGACACTACAGATGGAGTTGTGCGGTTACCTTCTGGGTTTGCGATGATTTTGCTTTCTGTTCCTTCAAGAACTGCTACTGCTGAGTTTGTTGTACCTAAGTCAATACCGATAATTTTAGACATGTGTTTTTCTCCTTGTTATTTATTCTCTTTTTTCTTTTTGATACTCTTCTTAAGTGGCGACGCCGTCAGAGCTTGACTTCGTCAATCTCTTTGACTAAACTTTGAGCCTAAAGTCTCAAAGTTTGCGAAAATACCGCCACGACGAAGAGTATCGCCCTTGGTTCGCTTCGCTCACTATTGGTAAAGACGAACCATTTCTTATCTTTCTTTCATAGTTTATTGTCGTTTCGGACAAGGTTTCTATTATGTTACGACACGAGGAGTCGAAATCGATATTATTTCGACGACGAGTTTTAGTAAGGAGGCTAGGCAAACGCCATAGCGATTGCCGTTTTCTGACGATTTGCTTTAGCTACCGTCAGAATTGCCTAGTTATAAACCACCACCATAGCCGGTCTTAGGATGCGGTCATGGAGTTTGTAGCCTTTTTGGAAGACTTGTGCGATGGTATCTGCTGGATGTTCGTCATCTGCTGGAACTGTTTGAATAGCCATGTGATAGTTATGGTCAAATTCACCATCTGCTGGAATTTCTTCAATCCCTTCTTCTTTCAGAGCATGTACCAAACTTTCTTGGACCATTTCCAAGCCCTTCTTCACATCATCTGTCAAGCCTTCGACGGCAAGGGCACGTTCAAGGTTATCCAGTGATGGCAAGATTGCTTTCGCCAAATCTTGGCTACGATAGCGTTGCAAGAGTTGACGTTCTTCATTGGCACGGCGCTGAATATTTTGCATTTCTGCATGAGCACGAAGATATTTGTTTTCAAATTCCTCGGCACGTTCATTAGCCAAATCCAATTCCGATTTCTCAGGAGTTGTTTCTTCAGTTGTTTCCACAACTTCCTCTTCTTTTACTTCTTCATTTTTAATATCTTGGGCCATTTTCGCCTCCTTTAATGATTTCAATCTTAATTCACTTCATAGTGGTTACTGCTGAGATAGCGGTAAAAATCCGTCAACTTCATAGTCAAAACTCGATTAACTACATTGAGTTGATTGACCAATTGTTGATAATCCAGATTGACCGGACCTATAATCGCAAGAATTCCAAATCCACGATAGGGAATCAGGAACTTACTGCTAATCACTGCTAAGTCAGCAAGACAAGATTCTTGACTATCCGCAACTCGGACACTTTGCATCTGGTCGCCAATCAGATTCTCTCGAATTTCCAAAGCTACCTTTTGTGGCTGATCAAAAAACTGATAGGCCGCTAAATTAGCGAAATTCAGAAGATTGACTTTACCAGAAACCACGATATTTTCATTGAACATCTCTTTGAAGATATGCTCAACGAGATCCATAACGTTATCCGTTGTTGTAAAGTAACGTTGGATAATCTGCGGAATCTCTGTCCGAATCTTGTAGTGAATATCCAAAACAGTCTGATCCAGGAAACGCTCTTGAATCATGGTCTTGAGGCGATTTAAATCCTCCTGCAAGAAATTTCTCGGAATCAAAAACTGACTGGTAACTGTTCTAGACTCATCAAGCGTAAAAACTGCCAGTGCTGTATGTTGTCCGAGGACAACAATATCAAAAGCTGTCAGCTTCTGCCTACTTGGTTCGACATCCAGTGCTACAACCGTACAACCACTCAAGTCTGCCAAGATTTTCGTTGCCTCTTGAAGAATATCCTCAAGCTTGAAGAATTCTTGATCAAAGGCTTTTACAATCTCATAAACTTGATTCTCAGCTAAACGGTCAAAGGATAGGGAGTGTTTGACATAGTATTGAAATCCAGCCACACTCGGCATCCGACCACTGGAAGTATGAGCCTTTTCAAGTAAACCTTGCTTTTCTAGAGCTGCCATATCATTTCGAATAGTAGCACTGCTAGAGTTGATAGACTCTTGCAAGGCTTTGGATCCAACAGGTTCGTGCGTTTTGGTAAAGATGTCAATAATCAGGTTTAAAATATTCTGCTGACGTTCTGTAACCATCTCGCTACTCCTCTCTGATAGATCGTTTTAGCACTCGATACATCCAAGTGCTAACTTATGATTCTATTATACACCCTTAGAAAAGAATGTCAAGACAAAAACTCAAAAAATTAGCACTCTTTTATCAAGAGTGCTAAAAATCGGTCTGAGGACCTAGAAACTAATGTCAATCAACCAGATATTTCCGTCTAAGTCTGTAAAAACTATAGATTAGATAAGAAATCATGAGAGCATATAGGGCAAAAATAACGAAAAAAGACTGAGAAAGACTTTCGCGAAACAGACTCATACATACAACAAGACCACCAGAGATAGAAACTGTAGATGTACGAAGTCCAGATTTCACACCATCCCATTTAAGACGATTGTCCATGAAAAATCGATCATTTAAATCTACATCACAAGTTGCTTTTCGAAAAACAGAATGAGAACAATTTTCCACAAATTCCCATCCTCTATCCTTAATACCTTGTAAATCTAGCTCATTTTTTCTAAGATAGCTAGTATTCCACACACGGTAAATTACATCATCAGGTTGGCATTGTTCAAAATAGAAAAAGCCAAAACGATTCGATTTAAATTTCCAACCTTTCAAATGCATCTCATGCAAATACTCTTCTACCTTATCCAAATCAAAAATGGTAAACATTCGAAATTGTACTTTGCTATTCATTGTCTAACCTCCAAATTAGAAAACATGCTTGATTTTATTTATCGGATAATTCTTTCCATTTTTGAAACAATCTCCAACAAATATAAGAAATCTGAATCGAAAAAACTATCAATAAAGTACAGTCTACGCTAACAATCAAAAACATTCCCCAACTGAAAGAACCTCTTCCACTGAGTAACTTTGAGAAAACCGGTAGTAGCGCTGAAAAGAGAAGCAAGACAGGAAGCATCCGCATTATTAAAATGCGCTTGACCATAGCTAACTTCCCGGCCGCATCATTATAAATTTCAAACTCGGCATCTGATTCAATTCGATAATAAGGTTTTCTAAAATAGGAAAAACCATTAAAGTCTGTAATATGCTCCCAACCACAATCTTTAAACAGTTGTAAATAGGAAGCTCTCTCTGACTTTTTCATAGGATAAAAATCCAACTGATAAACCACCTGCTCCGGTTGGCACCTTTCAAAAGTATACTTAACCGCAACCACTAAGTTAGAGTAACTCACTTCCTTAAGTTTCCAGCCCTGAGCATGCATTTCTCTGAGATAGATAGCCTCCCTCTCATAATCCGCAATGGTACAAATCCTATAAACAACTTTCTTTTCCATCAAAACTCCTCCTGACTGTTTCTGTAGAGTCGTTCAATACGTTTCAACTCAATCTCTAAAACTTTACGACCCAAGTCTGTTATCTGATAGATTTTTCGTTTTTCCTCTTCTCGGACAAAGGAAATCAAACCATCCTTTTCCATCTTTGATAGGGTTCCATACATGGTTCCAGGACTAATTGAAACCTGTGAATCTGTCATCTCTTTGACCTTTTGCGTAATACCATAGCCATGATTTTCCTTCTGCAGACAGAACAGAATATAAAAACCTGTTTCAGTCATGGGAAGGTATACCCGTCTAATCTTATCTGTTAATCCCATTTAACAAAACCTTCTATTCATTTCGATATATCGCACTTCGTTATATAAAATATATCACACCTCGATATAAAATGCAAGAAAAAAAAGATCGTCCTCACGGACAATCTTTTTGATTTATCATTAGTAAAGATCTAGGTAGTTATCAATTTCCCATTGTGAGACAAAGGTTGCATAGCTTGCCCACTCGATTCGTTTGGCTTCAAGGAAGCTAGTGTAAATGTGTTCACCTAGAGCTGCTTTAACCACTTCATCTTCGGTCATAGCTTTCAAAGCATTGTGAAGAGTTGATGGAAGGTCTGTAATGCCAGCTTCTTTACGCTCTTCAGCAGTCATAATGTAGATGTTTTCTTCGATTGGTGCTGGTGCTTCGATTTTGTTTTCAATACCGTTCAAACCAACTTCCAGAAGAACAGCCATAGCGATATATGGGTTTGCCATTGGGTCTACTGAGCGCAACTCCAAACGAGTTCCCATGCCACGAGAAGCAGGAACGCGCACCAACGGTGAACGGTTGCGACCTGCCCAAGCAATGTAAACAGGCGCTTCATACCCTGGAACCAAACGTTTGTATGAGTTAACGGTCGGGTTCATGATAGCTGTGTAGTTGTAGGCGTGCTTGATCAAACCACCAAGGAAGTAGTAAGCTGTTTCTGACAACTGCATGCCTTTTGGATCATTTGGATCAAAGAAGGCATTGTTTCCTTCCGCATCAAACAAGGACATATTGCAGTGCATCCCTGAACCAGCAATACCAAATTTTGGCTTAGCCATAAAGGTTGCATAGAGACCATGTTTACGCGCAATTGTTTTAACAACGAGTTTAAAGATTTGAATCTTATCACAAGCACGGAGGACTTCATCGTACTTAAAGTCAATCTCATGTTGACCTACGGCAACTTCGTGGTGACTTGCTTCTACTTCAAATCCCATCTTGGTCAAGACATTAACAATCTCACGACGAGTGTTGTCAGCAAGGTCTGTAGGCGCCAAATCAAAGTAACCACCCTTGTCATTTACCTCAAGAGTTGGATCTCCATTTTCATCAAGCTTAAATAGGAAGAATTCTGGCTCTGGTCCAAGGTTGAAAGATTTGAATCCAACTTCTTCCATGTGACGAAGAGCACGTTTGAGGTTTCCACGAGGATCTCCTGCAAATGGTTCCCCTTCTGTTGTATAGACATCACAGATCAATCCTGCGACACTACCGTTCTCATCTCCCCAAGGAAAGACTGTCCAAGTGTCCAAGTCAGGGTAGAGGTACATATCTGATTCGTTGATACGAACAAACCCTTCAATAGAAGATCCATCAAACATAGCCTTATTTGACAAGACCTTGTCTAGTTGTTCATCTGTAGCAGGAATTTCGACGTTTTTCATAGTTCCCAAAATATCTGAAAACATGAGACGGATAAAGGTTACATTTTTTTCCTTAACTTCACGACGAATATCTGCAGCTGTGATTGGCATGGTTTTTCTCCTTATATATGACGACTTGCGGTTGCCTAACCGCGACCAAAAGGTGATTGTTGAGAAGCGAAGCGACTTTGTTGGAGAACTTCATTCCGAAGGGCTCTTCGTACTTCAGTTTGACTCACTGGTTTCTTAGACTTCGCCTCACGTTCAGCATATTTTTTCTTGATGGCAGCAATGTTAAGACCTTCAGAGATATAATCTTTAATCTCAAGTAATCGATCCATGTCATTCAAAGAATACATACGACGATTGCCCTCGTTACGATCAGGCTTAATCAATTCCTGGTCTTCATAATAACGAATTTGGCGCGCCGAAAGATCGGTCAGTTTCATAACACTACCAATTGGAAAAACTGCCATATTGCGACGAAATTCTTTTTCCTTCATGTACACTTCCTTCTTTCTGTCTATTATAGTCTAAAAAAATTCAATCGTCAATCAATAATGTTATATCTTGTGACATTATTTTGTTTTTTTCAATAAAATACTCCGTAAACGATCAATATCGTAATTTACAAGAATTGCTACAAAAACACCCATAAATGTTTCAAAAACTCGAGCAAACACGTACAAAACTGTCTCACCGTTTGGAATTGATAAGGTAATAATCAACATAGCCGCAACTCCACCGATAACACCTGCTTTATTGTTCATAGCAACATTTGTCATAATGGTTAACATGGTGCAAATTGGAACAACAAGGAGGGTTACCCAGAAGGCGCCGTGAAAAAGATTATTTAAGAGAAAGAAAATCAGGGCATAAAAACCACCGATACTATTTCCGAGAATACGAGAAGTACCAAAATGAACACTCTTGTCAAAGTCTTCTCTTAAACTAAAAACTGCAGTCAAGGCTCCAATCTGAAGTCCTTTCCAACCAAAAAAACCAAAAATCATGAGAACTAAAAAAACAGCGATTCCTGTCTTGAAAGTTCGCATTCCTAACTTAAACTTGGATTTGTCAAATCTATACTTTTTAAAATAACTCATCATTTCAACTTTCTATTTCCATTTTACCATAAATTTACCTATTTTTGAGAAGGGGATGCAATAAACTGATGGAAATAGAAAAGAGAAGGAACTTAATCCTTCTCTCTTATAATCAATATTCTATTTTTAGAACAAATACATGAAAGCTAAAGTCAAGAGACTAGCGAGTAAGCCCACTCCCCAGAAGAAGAAGTCGACCTTCCACTCACTCCAAGCTTGGCCTTTTCCAGAAAAGCCCCCCAACTCAAAATGATGGTGAACTGGTGTCATACGGAAGATACGTTTTCCTCCAGTCAACTTAAAGTAGGTGACTTGCATCATAACAGATGTTGTTTCAAAGACATACACTAGACCAATCAAAAGCAGCGTCCATTCTTGGTGAAGTGCCATGGAAATAGCCGCCAACATCCCTCCAAGGGCTAGGCTACCCACATCTCCCATGAAAACTTTGGCAGGCTTGTGGTTAAAGACAAAGAAGCCAAGAAGACCACCAATCATAGCTACAATCACTAGTAAGATATCGAGCTGATTTTGCACATAGGCAATCACTCCATAGGCAGATAGACTAATCACCACAGAAATACTTGCCAAGCCATCGATTCCGTCAGTCAGGTTAACTGCGTTTGAAAAACCAACTAACCAGAAGAGGGCAAAGAGAATATACAGAACACCTAAATGCAAGGGATAACCAAATACATTTAAGATATCTCCTCCTCTTTCATAGAAGAAATAGAAGATAACTCCTCCGACCAACTGAAGCAAGAGCTTCTGTTTAGGATTAAGTCCTTCATTGATTTTGCGGAAAACCTTGAGGAAATCATCCAAGAAACCGACCAAACCATATAAGACCAAGATAAAGAGGATCATTCCGACATTATTGGTTAATTGATTAGTCACGAGAGCAAGGACCAGACTAACTAAAACTCCTGCTAGGAGAAAGACGAGTCCTCCCATTGTTGGTGTCCCAGCTTTTGCTTGGTGTTGTTTGACATCCTCATGCATCTGTTGACCGGTAATCTGTGCTTTATGGTAAAAACGGATAAAGGCTGGAATTCCTATGACTGTTAGAATAAAGGCAATCACTCCAGCAAAGATAGAAATAAGCATTCTAATCTCCTAATGTTATTTTTATTTTCTGTAAATCTTTTAAAGCTGTATTGGAACGAACACTTTGCTTTTTAACAGTTTCTCCTGTACCTTCAAACTCAACTTCAAGATTCAGCCATTTGGCAAAGGTTTCAACATTTTTCTTAGACCATCCATATAAGTCAGGCATCTCTTCTACCTTATCTGAAAGGAGTAAAATTTGCTGATTGGCATCTAGATTGGTTCCTTCTGCTACAGAACTTTCTTTGATTTTTGTTCCCGAACCGATAACAATTGGTTGTACAAGGTTACGACGGAGTTCTTCAGCTAAATCTCCAGGGCTAGAGTCCTTAATACTAGGCATGGCATAACTAGTTGTAGTTGTCACTTGGTCCAAATTCTTAGCCGTAGATTGAAGATTGAGCGTCTCTTTCATGGCTGAAGCTCGCTCCAAAATCGGGTTAGAAAACTCTCCTAGTTGTACTGAAGTAATATGTTCTGGTTGTTGAACTGTCACATAGAGGATAAAATCAGGATTTTCACTCGGATTCATCGATACTACTGAGTAGATATAGTTGGTGCCTCCCTTTAAGTATCCCCCTTTTTGTTCGTCAGCAATCTGGGCAGTTCCTGATTTTACAGAAACAGTCTGACCAGGTACAGTAACGATTGGTTTACCGGTAAGTTTATTGTACATTGTACCATAAACAGGATCTGTACCAACCAAAATCATATTTTCTCGAGTCAGACTAGCCGCTTCTTTTGATACAGGATTACCTACAATTTCTTTTTTGGACTTCCGCACGGTCTGATCATTAGGATCATAAAGGGCACTGATAAACTTAGGCTCTAGCATAACCCCATCATTAGCAATGGCTGTAAAAGCTCGGAGCATTTGGGTTTGGGTAACAGAAATCCCTTGACCAAAGGCACTCATGGCAATATTAACAACGTTATCTGCAGGTAGTTGTCCCGCATACTCATCAGGCATACCAAAACGGGTTGGAACTCCAAACTTAAATCGATTGAGGTATTCTAACCAAGTAGCATCCCCCATCTTTTGTTGGAGCAAAGTCATACCCACATTACTTGAGTGTGCAAAACCTTGCGAGTATGTCATTATACTCCCAGCTGATAAGCCATCATTAACATCCCAGTCCCTGATAGTCGCATCAGCTATCTTCAATTCACTACTATTAAAGTATTCGCCTCCAGAGAAGGTTTTATTGTCAATAGCCGCAGCTAGGGTCATGACCTTCATGGTCGAACCTGGCTCGTAGTTACTTTGATAGAGGATATTTCGCCAAACAAAATCATCTGTTAGACCTTCTTTTGTATTTGCATCAAAAGTCGGTCTTTGGGTTGTGGCAAGAATTTCCCCTGTCTTGGCACTAACCAAGGTCGCATTCATGTACTTGCCTTTAACTTTTTCTTGAAAGGCATCCATTTGACTTTCCATAAAGGACTGCAATGGACTGGATAAGGTCGTGTAGACATCTTTTCCATTTACCGTTTGTTGGGTAACTTGTTCCGTACCTGGAACAATATTACCTAAACGATCTTTTTCATAGGTAATAATGCCGTCTGTCCCTGCCAGCAAGCTATTTAAGGAGCTCTCGACACCAGATGTTCCAATGAGACTTTTTGTCCCATCTTCATTTTCATGTAACTGGGCTAAACCAATAAATGATGAAGCAAATTTCCCATTTGGATAACTTCGGTTGGGACTAGTGGTAAAGTTAACACCCTCGACCTTAGCAGTTTCCAAATCCTGTTTAATGGACATCATATTAGCGTAGGTAATCCCATTTCCTTTAGCACCAAAGGAAACCTGTTTGAGATTTGGTTGAGAGAGTTGATCCTTGACGTAGGTCTCCTCCATATCCAAGTACTTATGGAAAATTTCGGCTACCTTATTGTACTGAGATTCCTCAACATATAGAACATCTCCATTAGCTGATTTATAGTCCTTATCAATGACAGCATAAACATTATAGGAAGTTGCATCCTCAGCAATTGGCGTTCCATTACGATCATAAATGGTCCCCCTCTTAGCAGGAACTGTTAGAGTCGTTTGGTGAACCTTACTGGCTTCTTTGACCAGGTCAACACCAAACTTCTTCCCCATACCAATAATCACCGCAAAGTTAACCAAAAAAACAGCAAAGAGAAAGACGGCTAAGAGACTAAGGCTCTTCCCAACTCGTCTGCGGTTTTCAAGGGGAGATTTGCGATTCTTAATGGCAAAGTGTACTATTTTTTCTTTCCAGGTTTTCATATACTACTCCGCCGATCGGATATTTTCATTATTTAGTTGCAGTTCTTGCGAATCCGCAATTCCTGTCAGACGCTCTGAACGGATCAATTCATTGACTTCTTGCTTAGCATCATCCAGCTCTGTCTTCTTTTCTTCAATCTGAGCATTAACAGTCGTTAGTTCACTCTGGACTTGCAAGAGCTTGGTCTGCATATAAACAACACTGATGGCTAATACAAGGGCTGTAATGGCAATCGAAAGGTAAAAAGCCTTCTCAACACGTGAAAATCTCTTGATACGAGCTTGCAGTAATTGGCTCGTCGTTTCTCTTTTTTCTACCATTTTATCCCCTTACTTATGAATTTTTCGAGCTACTCGTAGCTTGGCTGAGTGGGAACGATTATTGGCCTCCAACTCCTCCTTGCTTGGTAAAATCGGTTTGCGAGAGACTAATTCCATCTTGGGCTTAAGATCATCTGGAATAAAAGGCAAGCCTTTTGGTACTTCCACTGTTGAAGCCTCCTTGAACAATTGCTTGGTCAAGCGATCTTCCAGCGAATGAAAGGTAATGACTGAGATTCTTCCGTCCACTGCTAGTAATTCCATAGCTTGTTGGATGGACTCATCTGCAGCTCCTAATTCATCATTGACCTCAATACGGATGGCTTGGAAAATTTGCTTGGCCGGATGACCTTTTTTCTTGAGTTCCTTGGCAGGCTTAGCAGACTTGATAATCTCTGCTAATTCAGTCGTTGTCTCAATTGGTTTCAACTCACGCGCCTGTTCAATCTTCCGAGCGATCTGCTTGGAAAACTTGTCTTCTCCATATTTGAAAAAGATTCGTACCAAGTCATGATAGTCATAATGATTGACAACCTCATAAGCGGTCAAACTAGCTTCCTGGTTCATCCGCATATCCAGTGGCGCATCCTTTTTATAAGAAAAACCACGCTCACGCTGATCCAACTGCGGGCTAGAAACTCCCAAGTCATAACAAATACCATCAATCTCTTCTACACCTGCTTCCTGCAAACGTAGCTGCAAATGACGGAAGTTGTCCTTGATGAAGGTGACCATTCCTTTTTCGATATAAGGCGCCAGACGTTTTTGCGCATTGTCAATGGCATTCTGGTCCTGGTCAAAGGCATAGAGATGCCCCTTTTCACTTAATTTACTTAATAAATACTCGCTATGGCCTGCTCCACCCAAGGTCGCATCAACGTAAATACCGTCAGGTTTTACATCAAGCATATCAATGGTTTCATGGAGCATGACCGTTACATGATGAAATTCTTTAGTCATATCTTATCTATTTTACCACAATTCTGACTAGCTTGCACTCGCTAAAGAAAAAACCTTTCCTTACTACTTTATCACTTGTATTCAGCAGGCGACTCTGCTACCTGAGCTAGTTCTATACGCTCTTGGGGATTCAAGTGGTGATGAACAGCCTCTGCTACTGCTCTTGGTATACCAACTGCGACAATTTCATCCACACTGGCTTCCTTGATTTTTGTCAGAGATTTGAAATATTTCATCAAGTTCTGCTTGCGTTTTGGACCCAAGCCTTCAATTCCATCCAATTGAGAGGAGAAAGAATTTTTAGAGCGCAGTTGACGGTGGAAGGTGATCGCAAAGCGATGGACCTCATCCTGAATGCGTTGTAGGAGGAAAAATTCCTGCGAATTACGAGACAGCTCTACCACCTCAAGCGGATCTCCAAAGAGCAATTCATGGGTTTGGTGCTTGTCATTCTTTTGCAGACCTGCGATTGGAATATCTAACCCCAACTCTTCTTGAATAACCTGCTTAGCGATATTAACCTGACCTTGACCACCATCAATAACAATTAAGTCAGGCGGGGTCAAGCCATCACGTTGAACTCGACCATAGCGTCTGCGGATAACCTCTCGCATACTTGCGTAGTCATCTGGTCCAACAACTGTTTTTATCTTGTACTTGCGGTAATCCTTCTTGCTCGGTTTCCCATTGACAAAAACAACCATGGCAGAAACTGGACTAGTCCCCATGATATTGGAATTGTCAAAGGACTCGATGCGAACTGGGGTTGGAATTTGTAGCAAGCGCCCCAGATTTTCAATAGCCCCTTGTGTCTTCTCAAGTGATTTTTCTAGTAGGTTAAATTTTTGCTCCAAGCTTACACGCGCATTTTTGATAGCCAGATTAACCAGTTGTTTTTTCTCCCCACGTTGTGGTTTGAGAACCTTGGTATCCACCAAGGCTTTGACTGCCTCTTCATCAATATCCTGAGGAATCAAAATTTCATTGGGAACCAGATGAGATTTTTCTTGATAAAACTGCCCAACATAGGTCAGAAAATCTTCATCTGGATCATTGTAGTAAGGAAAAAGGTTGACATCACGCTCAATGAGCTTACCTTGGCGGACAAAGAATACCTGAACACACATCCAACCCTTATCCACGTAGTAACCAAAGACATCGCGATTTTGGAGATCCTTGGCCATAACCCGTTGCTTGGTCCGAAGTGTTCCAATGGCCTGAATCAGATCCCGATATTCAGCTGCACGTTCAAATTCCATACTCTGAGCTGCCACATTCATCTTTTCCTTGAGGTCATCGATGATTTTGTCATCCTGACCCTTTAGAAAATCTGAGACTTCTTGAGCCATGGCTTTAAAATAAGCCTCGTCTTTCTTACAGATGGTGTGAGCCACGCACTGCCCGATATGGTAATAAAAACAAACCTTCGATGGTGGATTAGTACACTTGCGAAAAGGGAAAATCCGATCCAGAAGTCGCTTGATTTCATTGGCCGCCCCCACATCCGGATAGGGTCCAAAATAGAGACCTCCGTCTTTCTTGACCTGACGGGTGATAATCAAGCGAGGATAGCGCTCATTGGTAATTTTGATGAAAGGATAGGACTTATCATCCTTGAGCATAATATTGTACTTGGGCTTGTTTTCCTTAATCAGGTTAATCTCCAAAAGGAGGGCTTCAATATTAGACTCCGTAACAATAAACTCAAAGTCCACAATTTCAGACACCAAGGCTTCTGTTTTGGTATCATGACTTCCACGGAAATAGGACCGTACACGATTGCGTAGATTTTTGGCCTTTCCTACATAGATAATCGTACCGTTTTTATCCTTGTGAATGTAACAACCAGGGCTGGTCGGCAAGAGCTCTAGTTTTGATTTAATCAAGTTATTCATAGTTCCATTATAGCAAAAAGCCCCCTTCATTGCTTACATCAAGGAGCTCTATTTTTCGTTTGAAAATCACTTATTCTCCAGACTCATATAGTTCTTGAACTGCTTGAACATCTTGAGCCTGAATACCATAATAAGAACCTGCTGGCTGCATGACTGACACTTCATTAGTATGCTCCAGCCCAATGGCATGTCCTAACTCATGCTCTGCTGTATGCAAGATGCGATCATAGGTATAGCCATAGTTTGGATTGGATAGATAATAATGATTCAAACGAACTGTTACTGAAGTAAATTGTTTGGTCAGGAGATTTGTCTGGCTCTCCGCCTCACCAGCAACAGATGTGGAACCATCATTCATTTCAGTCGCAAAAATAGTTGCTTGGTCAGGTTCTGTCACAACTACAAAATTAAAAGCGCCGGTCTGATTCCAGTTGGAAATAGCTTCAGCATAAGCTTTTTGGAAGGTTGCATCCATTTGGGGATCAATATAAATAGTCGCCTGTGCTTGGGGCCATTTTACTCCTGAATCTTGATGATGATCGGTCTGAGACAAGCCTTGCAACTTACCAGTTTCTTGCCATTGATGCCAACCTGCTTGACCAACTTGAACTAATTGTCCCGCTTGATTGAAGACACCAGATAAATCCCCCGTCACATACCAGAGAATCCCTAAAGCAATGAGAATTAAGACTACAAGAGTCCACACAAGGCGCCAGAACATGCGCCAAATTCCTAGTAACAATCGACATAGAACACGTATAATCCAGAACATGATTTCCCGCCTTTCTAAAAAAATAAGAATCCACCTTTAAACCATGGATTCCCATTCTAAAGATAGATTCCTTATTTTACTTTAGTAAGCTGAAAGAAAACTAAAACTAAGACAAGCGTTCTTCCAAAACAAAATCAATCGGCAGTGTAGCCAAAAACCGTTCCAATTGTTTTTCCCAATAATACCACTCATGGGTTCCTGCACTGTGGCTATAGGTCACATCAAAACCAAGTTTCTTGAGATTCTTCACCGCTAGGTTATTGGCAGCATACAAGAAATCTTGTTCGCCACACCAAACCCAAAGCTTGGTCTTCTTGTCTGACTTTTTAGCAAGGGTTTCAAGTGAATAAGGACTAGTTTCCCAGTTATCAAGCTTGCCAAAAACTCCTCGCCAGTAAGCAAGCGTTCCAAGATTTTGACTTTCTGGAGAAAACTCTTCGAAACTAAGAGCACCAGAAAAACTAGCTGCGTGTGAGAAACGATTGGTTGACAGAGCCAACTTGAAGGAACCGTAGCCTCCCATTGAAAGGCCAGCGATGAAAGTTTTTTCACGCTTGCTAGACATATTAGGGAAGAAACGTTTGAGTACTTTAGGCAGTTCTTCTGCTAGAGCTGTATAGTAGTTATAGCCATACTGAGTATCTGTATACCAACCGTTACTTGTATTAGGCATGATAACAATCAGATTGGTCCCTCGCACCAAGCGCTCTACATTGGTCCGTTTGAGCCAACTGTTGTGATTCCCTGACATCCCATGAAGGAGATAAAGAACAGGAATATCTGTAGAATCTGGCTCCTCAACCCGAGACGCATCAGGGTAGAGAACATTCACTCCCCACTCCATATCTAAAACTTCTGAGTAATACTCAATCTTCATTACTGCCATAACTTGCTCCTTATTCATTTAAGATAAGAAAAAGCCGAAACTCGACTTTCTCTTGCTATTTGATCCTATTTTGCTTCCATGACTACTGGTAAGATAGCTGGGCGACGCTTGGTTTGGTCAAAGAGGAACTTGGCCAAATTATCACGTACCTTACCTTTGAGTTCTGCCCAATCAAACTCTTCACCTTGTAGATAGTCTTCTACTGTTTGATTGACTAACTCTGTACTTTCGCGCAAGATATCACGGCTCTTCTTGAGATAGACAAATCCACGCGTGTGCACTCGAGCTTTAGCAATAATTTTCTTCTCGCGACGGTTAACAGTGATAGCCACGATGAAAATCCCATCTTCTGACAAGACCTTACGATCACGAAGAACGACATTCCCAACATCCCCAATGGCATTTCCGTCAATCAAAACATCTCCTGCGGTAACGGCACCAGATGGAACAAAGTCCCCATGCTCGTAAGACATAGTAGTCCCTTTTTTAGGGATAAAAATACGTTCTGGTAGCATACCAACTGCCATAGCAGCCTTAGCATGGGCATCCAACTCACGGTATTCTCCTTGGATTGGGAAAAGATACTGAGGTTGTAAGAGATTGATCATCAATTGCAAATCACGTGCATTCCCATGTCCTGACACACGCAAGCTATGAGTAATTGGCTTGACAACTCCACCTGCTTGGTAGACCATATTTTCTACACGTGCCATAACCGCTTCCTTGGCGATTGATGGTGTTGTAACGATATAAACTAGATCACCTTCTTTGATTTCAACATAACGGTGACGACCAATAGACATCTTGCGTAGGCCGTTAATTGGTTCACCCATACGTCCAGTTTCAAGAATGATCAACTCATGATCTTCAAAACGCGACATATCTTTTGGTTTAATCAAAAGATTTTCACTTGCTAGAGACAATTTTTTCAGACGAATCGCTGTACGGACGATATTTTCAATGTCAAATCCTGTCAAAACAACACGGCGTCCTGTCTCCGCAGCTGCGTCAAAAACTTGCTGGATACGAGAAAGGTTACTTGCAACTGCAGCAACGATGATGCGTCCATCCCAGTCAGAGATGGTTTGCGTGATTTCTACACCAACTTCATTTTCACTGGCTACTTGGATATTGCTATCTGCATTCGCAGAATCACTTAGAAGAGCCAGGACTCCTTCACGACCAATTTCGGCTAAACGTCCAAAGTCAGTGGCATAAGATTCACTAGCTGTTTGGTCAAACTTGAAATCTCCTGTATAGACGATGTTGCCTTCAGATGTTTTCAAAACCACACCCAAACTTTCTGGGATAGAGTGGGTTGTACGGAAAAAGGACACTATCGTTCCACCAAAATCAATCTCTGTATTTTCATCAATCACATGGAAATCATCAAATTTCTTGACACTGTCATTTCCCTTAACAAAGAGTTTAGCTAGTTCGATGGTCAACTCTGAGCCAAATACAGGAACCTTAGCTTCTGCCAAGAGATAAGGAAGGGCGCCAATCGCATCCGCATGCCCGTGTGTTAAGAAAACCCCAGCAATACGGTCGCTATTTTCAAACAAATAGTCCATATTTGGAATAACGACATCGACACCCAACTGTTCATTTTCAGGATATTTCAAACCTGCATCTAATACAAAAATCGAGTCGTTAATTTCTGCGATGTACATGTTTTTACCATTTTCACGTACACCCCCAAGTGTTGTTAATTTAATAGTATTCATTTTTCCTCCGAATAGTCACTTCAACTGTTTGTAGAGCTTTAAATGCTCTCTTTTTCTGAAAGTCCAATTCACTTTCAGCCGAATCTTTTCCATTCATTATACCATTTTTTTACTAATTTTCAAAATGAAGGTTTCCAGTTAAAGAACTATAAATAACTCTTCTCAAATGCACAAACAAGTGAGAACTACAAGCTCCTCAAAAGAATGTTTTCTGACTAGCTTCCTGTCACTCTTCAAATCTTTCCGCGACATTGAATAACACTTCGCAGTCACAGTAGGCTCCATTTGCTTCTAAAAAGTCTCTAACTGTTTCGACATCCACATTGTGCTCTTCTAGAAATGTTTGTGTTAATAAAAAATCTTCCTGACAAGCTTGATATTCAAGCTCTACATCCAAAAAGTCAAACAAGTCAAAAAAGAGCTCCCTTGACAGGGGCAAACTTTCTTCGAATTTTTGTCTTTCTTGCTTTTTATAGTCCGCTCGTAATCTCTTTTTCTTCAGCTTATCCATTTGACACCTCTAGACTTTCCTTTGACCAGTTTATCTGCCAACTAGTCCTCTTTCCTCATTATAACACAAAACCGACTCCAATTGGAGCTTATTCATGAATATAAAAAGAGTCAGCAAGCCAACTCTTTCTATCTCTATTCACTTTTTTCCATTAAGAAATCATAGATTTTCTGGACTGTTCCAAGCGCCATTATTTCTTGCTCCTTGACAGTTTGTTTCAGCTTTTGATAAATCTGACTCTCAGCTATATCACGCTTTTCAGCCTCTTTATTCACCCTCATGACACCATTTTCAATGGTCACAAAGCCAAGCTCTTCAAATATCTGAATCATTTTAACTAATAGAATTTGCTCAATCTTGAGATAGGCCGCCAAATCCTTGAGTTTATAGCGAATATCAAACTCTGGGAACTGATAGATAGTTTTATACAATTTTGTAAACTGCTCTCTTGTGCCATAGCCCGTCAAGTAGTAAGCCTTAGCTATATCATTTTTAAAGTAAAGAGCTGAAAATTCCTGCTCCTGACAGATTTTCTTAAGAAGGGATATATCCTCAGGGATATTCTTCACGACAATAGCTGGACAAGAGGTCACATCAGGTAACTCTTGCGTAAAGTCCAAAACAGGTACACCTTCTGGCAACAGGGCATTCTTACCACGGATGTTAAAGAGCTGGACACCTTCTACACGGGCGTCAATCATCATCAACTGCAAGGTGGTTTGTCCATTCCATTGGTTGACAGAGAGAGTCACCGCCAATTCCAATTGCTTGGTCTGTGAGAATTCAGTCGCCCATTTCCCTTGACCAAAAGCGACTACCTCAAAACTGGCCTCACCTTTGGAAATTTTCAGCTTGAGATGAGCATTACCAGCCCCCATAACGCGAGCATTTTCAACTTGAAAATTTCGAATATAGAAGACAGGTTTTTGGTTATCCATCCCAAAAGGAGCTAGACGTTCAAAACTTTTCACCGTCTCCAAACTCAAGGCCTCTAAGTCCAGTTCTTCGTCTAAAAATAGATTGTTTTTACCTTGGGCATCTGCACCTTTTTCTCGGATATAGGCTTCCAAAACATCAGACAAGACTTCCAACTTTTCCACTTCAAGAGTCATACCTGCAGCACCTGCGTGACCACCAAATGCGATAAACAGTTCTCGATGTGGGTCCAAGGCTTCAAAGATATCGACTGCTTCTATGCTTCTAGCACTCCCCTTGGCGCGTCCATCTTCGATATTCAAGACTATAACTGTCTGACCTAGTTCTTCAAGCAAACGCCCAGCTACAATTCCAAGAACTCCCGGATTCCAGCCTTCTTTAGCCAAAACTTGAACACTTTTATCAGGATCCACCATGCCCTTGGCTTCATCGTAAATGGACTGAACAATTTCCTTACGTTCTTCATTTTTCTGATGAATCAAAAGGGCGATTTCATGTACTTCCTCATCGTCAAATCCAGTCAACAAATCAATAGCTGGATTGGGATCATCCAAACGTCCTAGAGCATTTAAACGCGGTGCTAACTGAAAACCAACTGTCTCTTCTGTCACATCACTACTCGAAATCCCAGCGATTTCAAACATTTCTTGCAATCCCATTCGCTGAGTATTGCGCAAGACCTCAAGACCATATTGGACCATGATACGATTTTCGTCCGTCAAGCTGACCATGTCGGCAATTGTCCCAATTGCAACCAAGTCTAACAACTCGACCTGTACTTCTTCCAAAAGGGCACAAGCCAACTTAAAAGCGACCCCACAACCCGCCAAATACTTGAAAGGATAGTCCGCCCCTGGATGTTCAGGATGGATAATAGCATAGGCATCTGGTAAAACCTCAGGCATAGAATGGTGGTCGGTCACAATGACGTCCACTCCCATAGACTGAGCCAAATCAATGGCTTCATGCCCCGCCACACCATTGTCCACCGTCACAATCAAAGACACGCCCTGCTGTTCGATAAAATATTTGTAGACACTGGCATTTGGACCATAGCCGTCCGTAAAACGATTAGGAAGATAGACCAGGCACTCAGCGCCTAACTGTTCTAAACTTTCCTTAACAATGGAAGCCGAAGTCATCCCATCCGCATCGTAGTCCCCGTAAATAAGAATCAGTTCCCCTTGCTCAATAGCATAGCGAATCCGCTCCACTGCCTTTTTCATATCATTTAAAAGGTAGGGATCATGTAATTCCTCCAAAGAAGGTTCTAAAAATTTTTTCAGACTAGTTTCATCCTTGATGCCTCGTTCAAATAACAAACGAGCTACTTCAGGTCCCAAACCAGCTTTCTTAGCTATCTTTGTAAAATCCGCATCCTCAACTTGCGGAGCGAATTGCCAATTATAAGTAGGAATTATCAAAAAAATCATCCACTCTTTCTTACGATTCTATCTTTTTATTATAACATGATTTCCAGTTTTTCTCTTGATTTTCTTACTAAGTTAATGACTCTTCATCGTTCTAAACAACCACTTATAAAACATAGATATCCCAAAGTGTCATTCCTTTTTTTACTTGACTTTTGCAATTTCCCCTCAGATAAGGTATAATAATTGTATTGTCTTTTGGGGTCGTTACGGATTCGACAGGCATTATGAGGCATATTTTGCGACTCGTGTGGCGACGTAAACGCTCAGTTAAATATAACTGCAAAAAATAACACTTCTTACGCTCTAGCTGCCTAAAAACCAGCAGGCGTGACCCGATTTGGATCGCTCGTGTTCAATGACAGGTCTTATTATTAGCGAGATACGATCAAACTTTGTCTAGCAGTTTGATAAGAGATTGATAGACTCGCAGTTCCTAGGCTTGAGTTATGTGTCGAGGAGCTGTTAAAACAATACATAACCTATGGTTGTAGACAAATATGTTAGCAGGTGTTTGGACGTGGGTTCGACTCCCACCGGCTCCATTATATTTTAAAAAAGGCGGTGGGACAGAAATCGATAGACAAAGTCTCGATTTCGTAGTCCCAGCCCCGCGAGGATGATTAGGAGCTTTTTGGAGTCTAAAAGACAAACAAAAACTCCAATCAGCTACCGCGTCAAAGTTTGATTGTTAATAAAAAGTGAGGTCGGGATCTTTTTTATCCCAACCTCTTTTTTTGTTTGCCTAGTTTACAAGGCTCTATCTCCATATTTTAAAAATAAACAGTCACCTTTTATTTTTCGTAATCCTACTAATGATACTCGATAGGAATTTCTCCTCTTCAATTTCTTTATTTTTCTAGCATTTTAGAAATTTACTTTTTACCACTTTTCCATTAAGTAGACCAATCAACCAGCCAGCGCCTAAAGACGCTGGCTTTCACGTTGTTCAAGCCTTATTACTCTTGACTCGTCACTTGCCTCTTAAATAGGCGTGAGTATTACTTACCACTATCCCTAAAGGGATCCTCATTTTCTTTTACACTCAATTTATCTAGTACTATATCATGCTTTACTCGTTCTCAAATTTTCATACTCGTAAAGAAATCATCCACTGGATAATTTCTTTAATCTTGGATGTATTTCCTTATCGTGGCTTCATTAAGCCCTACTGTACTCACATAATAACCTTCTGCCCAGAAATGCCGGTTCCCAAACTTGTACTTGAGGTTGGCGTGTTTATCGAACATCATGAGTGCACTTTTGCCTTTTAAATACCCCATAAAACTTAAAACACTTATCCTTGGTGGAATACTTACTAGCATATGTACATGGTCTGGCATTAAGTGACCATCGATAATTTCAACTCTTTTATAACTACACAAGCGATGAAATATTTCTCCCAAACTACTTCGATATTGATTATAGATGACTTTTCGTCTATACTTAGAGGTGAACACAATGTGATAGAACACATCCACTTTGTGTGTGATAAACTATGAGACTTTTGTGCCATGGTTTTCTCCTTTCGCTTTACAATTGGCTTGAACACCTTTATTGTATCGCGTTTGGAGTTTTTTTGATATAACCTTCGACGCGCACCCGCATAGCGGGTGGTTTATTTTTCTCGCACCTCACGGAGCGAGACGGACTAATAGTCACATAATAAGAGAGTATTCACTCCATAAAAAAGAGAGAACATCTGTTCTCTCCAGTATATAAAATTATTTAGCTTCAAATCCTTCAGCAACTGCTTCCGCAAAGTTTTCTTCAACGATGCTTGCGCAGTGGTCACAGATGGTTGCATGGTAGCTGCGATCTGCAGTAGTTGGATCAATACGACGGCAACGGTCACATACTTCACCTGCAGCACGTTCAACTGTGAAGGCAACATCTTCGAAGCTTACGGCAGCTTCTGGAGCTGGTCCTTCTGCGATAGTCAATTCAGAGACAATCAAGAGTTGAGCTACATTGCTATCAACAGCTCCGAGAAGAGTTTTCACCACTTCATTTGGATAAACCGTCAAGTGAGCTTCAAGTGATTTACCGATGACTTTGGCATTACGCGCTTCTTCCAAGGCTTTTTGAGCTTGTCCACGGAAGTCCATGAAGGCAGCCCATGTGTCCAAGATTTCTTCTTGATTAGCAAATGTTTGAGCTTCTGGCAATTCTGACAATTGAACAAAGTCTTCCGCTTCAAACTCAAGATATGACCAGATTTCTTCCGCAGTGTGAGGAAGGATTGGTGTCAAGAGTTTGGTAATTTTTACAAGAATATCGTAGAAGACAGTTTGCATTTGACGGCGTTCAAGTGATTTTGCTCCTTCGATGTAGACAACGTCTTTGGCAAAATCAAGGTAGAAGGCTGACAAGTCAACGTTGATAAAGTTCACTAGTGCTTTATAGATTGTCAAAAATTCAAAGTCAGCATAAGCATCACGAATTGTTTTCACAAGCTGGTTAAAACGAATGGTCATATACTTGTCAACTGAACGAAGTTCTTCGTAAGCAACTGCATCCTCAGCTGGGTTAAAGTCAGATGTGTTAGCAATCAAGAAACGAAGAGTGTTACGGATCTTACGGTAAGTTTCAGAAACTTGGCTCAAGATATCCATTGAGATACGCACGTCATTGCTTGAGTCAACACTGGTTACCCAGAGACGCAAGATTTCCGCACCAAATTGTTTTTCAACATCACTTGGAGCAATGGTATTTCCAAGAGATTTAGACATCTTTTCACCTTTACCGTCAAGGGCAAAACCTTGTGACAAGATTTGTTTGTATGGTGCCACACCATGGTTAGCCACAGATGTGATAAGTGATGAGTTGAACCAACCACGATATTGGTCAGAACCTTCAAGGTAGAGGTCAGCTGGGTATTTGAGTTCTGGACGGTTAACCACTACTCCGTTCCATGATGAACCTGAGTCAAACCATACGTCCATGATGTCTGTTTCTTTCTTGAACTCTCCATTTGGTGAACCTGGATGGCTAAATCCTTCTGGTAAGAGGTCTTTAGCATCACGTTCCCACCAGATGATTGAACCATGCTCTTCAAAGAGTTGAGCTACATGTTCAATTGTTTCAGCTGTCATGATTGGTGTGCCGTCTTCTGCGTAGAAGATTGGAAGAGGAACTCCCCAAGCACGTTGACGTGAGATGACCCAGTCACCACGGTCACGGATCATGTTGTAAAGACGGACTTTACCCCATTCTGAATGGAATTTCACTTTTTCGATTTCATCTAAAATATCTTGACGGAATTTTGATACTGAAGCAAACCATTGTGGAACTGCACGCCAGATGATTGGTTTTTTAGTACGCCAGTCAAATGGGTATGAGTGAGAGATTTCTTCTTGAGCAAGAAGCAAATCACCAAGTTTTTCAATAACAGTTGGAACAACTTTGTCATAGAATTGGCCTTCAAACTCAGGACCTGCATTTTCCATCATAAGCCCGCGTTCGTTAACTGTCACAGCAACTTCGAGTCCGTTAGCAACACCGACATTGTAGTCATCCTCACCAAAACCTGGGGCTGTATGGACGATACCAGTACCTGAGTCTGTTGTAACGTGGTCACCAAGGATAACGAGTTCGTCAACAGCTGTATCCCATGGGTGCTCTGTCACGATGTGGTTCAATTCTGAACCACGGTATGTAGCCAAAACTTGAACATCCGCCCAACCGAATTTTTCAGACAAGCTGTTCAACAATTCAGCAGCAACCACAAACTTACGAGCTTCACCAGCAGGTTGAACCAAAACGTAATCAATATCCGCACCAACAGTCAAACCACGAGAAGCAGTGATGGTAAATGGAGTTGTTGTCCAAACAACGATGTAAGTATCAGTGTCTAGGACACCTTTACCATCTTTAACCTTATTGGCATAATAGAGTGATGTTGACACCAAGTCATGGTATTCAATTTCCGCTTCAGCAAGAGCTGACTCAGATGACCAAGACCAGTAAACTGGCTTAGCACCACGGTAGATGTAGCCCTTGTTAGCCATCTCACCGAAGACACGGATTTGCGCTGCTTCATAGTCAGGGGTCAAAGTTACATATGGATTTTCCCAGTCACCAGACACACCTAAACGTTTGAAGTCTTCGCGTTGTTTATCTACTTGAGAAAGAGCGTATTCACGGCAAAGTTTCAAGTATTCAACCAAATCCATCTCTTTGCGTTTGACACCTTGTTTTGCCAAAACTTGCTCGATTGGTAGTCCATGGGTATCCCAACCTGGGATGTATGGTGCGTAAAATCCTGACATAGATTTAGAACGAACAATGATATCTTTTGAAATCTTGTTCATGGCATGTCCTACGTGGATATTTCCATTGGCATATGGAGGCCCATCATGAAGAGTGAAGTGAGGTTTCCCTTCATTCAACTCTTGACGACGTTGGTAGAGTTTTGCTTCTTCCCACTCTTTTTGCCAGACTGGCTCTTTTGTAGGAAGGCCTGCACGCATTGGGAAGTCAGTTTTCCCAAGATTTAAAGTTTCTTTGAGTTTCATGATATCTCCTTTTTTATATAGACAAATTAAAAACCACGATTCGCTAAAAAGGACGAAAATCGTGGTACCACCTTTGTTCGGAAAAAGAACTAGTCTTCTTTCTCCCTCTTTTCCCGTAACGTGGGTAACGTCAAATCTTACTAACTTCAGACTTGATAACTTGAGAGGATAATCTAATCAACATGGATTGTAGGACTTCCACCATCTCCTACTCGCTGAAAATATGTTTGATTAGATCTTGTTCCCAGATTTTCTTTCTTATAAAAGATCAATAGATTCTGTCAAGGGGGTTGGTTGAGAATCTTGGTTTGAAGAAACGACTCCTTCTACTACTGAGCTAGCAGTATCTGGTCTTGCTTCTTTTTGTGATTCAGCCAATTCTCGATTAGCTGCTTCAATGCGGGCTTGGAGTTCAGCTACTTCCTCAGGTGAAAACTGACGGGTCATGTCAATTGGTTCTTCATCATGGTAGGCAGAAACATCTTCACCCAAAACTTCTCCAACAACTTCTTTAAATGCTTCGTCACTTGTTTGAAGGTAAGTCGCTGTTGGACGCAAAATTTCTTCCCAGTCAGATGAGTCTACAATAGCCAATTGACTTTCAATTGTAGATTTCAAACGTTGATGGAAGACACGGCTCTTATTCTTCAACTCTTCCGTCTCTACTGCAACCTTCTTAGCATTATCCGTAGCTTGACGCAAGATTTCGTTAGCCTTATACTTAGCCTCATCAAGCAGACGTTGCGCATCTTGTTCTGCCTGTTTGATGATATTTTGTGAACGTTCATTGGCAGATTGCTTGACGCGTTCAGCAGTATCTTGAGCAATCAATACAGATTGGCTCAATGACTCCTTAATCTCATCAAAATAAGACAAACGTTCCTCTAAATTTTTAATGTGTTGCTCTTTTTCATGGTTACTACGAACAAGCGCTTCATAATCACGAACAACAATATCTAGAAATTCATCAACTTCTTCAGGATTAAAACCTCTAAACTTGGTACTAAAGGTTTTATCCTTGATTTCTAACGATGTAATTGGCATATTTTTCCTCACTTACTTAATAAAAAATAGAATCATTCAATGGTTCTGGTTCTTGCTCGTTTGTCACTGATCTCTTAGGAAAATCAGTAGTAAAAGACGAAAGACGTTCTTCTAATCTTTTGATATAGACTTCAGTTTCATCCTTGTAACGGACTAGTTCCTCATAGTCAAAATAAATCTTATCCAAGAATTCGTCAACTTCTTCCTTATTATAGCCTCTGAATTTAATGGAGAAAGCTTTATCAATAATTTCTTGTGGTGTAATCGACATGTTTCTTCTCACTTGCTTAGCAGTAATTGGACTGTTATTTTTTTCTTATCTTTTTTGGTTTGACCATTTTCTTTGAGTAAGATAATCCGTCCGAAGCGTCTGACACTTACTAAATCACCTAACTTAACTTGATAGTCAGATTTTTCAACCAGATGGTAATTTACCTGAACAAATTTTCTTTCTAATAAATCAGCTGTCTGAGAGCGAGACAATTTCAGAACATTTGACAAGAAAGCATCCAAGCGCATACTCGGAACTAAAACTTCCTTTTCCTGATAATCACTCTCGGCTTCTACCAATTCTTCAAAAGATACGACTTCTAGTTTGACAGGCAATCTAGCAATCTTTTGAATCCCATCTTGAAAGAGAGAAGTGAATTTTTGGTCCACAATGATTTGGGCTCTATTTTCCGTAACTAAAATATCACCAAACAACTTGCGATCAATTCCCAGACGATTCAGAACGGTTCCTAAAATCTTGGAATGAGTCAATTGATCAAACTTACTAGAATAAACAATCTCAAGTAATTCCATTTCAAAATCCGCTAAAGTCGGTACGAAATAATCTGGTGCAAGAAGCACACGACTATACTCACTAGGCACAAAATCATTGCTTGAAAAAACTTGAATCCCATGATGATTGCCCAATGTCTTTAAAATAAAGACCTGATGGGGGTTGATAAAGGGAGTTAGGATGGGAGCGTAATGCTCTTCAACCTGCCTAAGCCACTCCAGTCCCTTATCAATGAAAGGAATATCCTCGACTGAGAAATGCTGATAAATATCTTTTCTCATGCTAGTATTAAAAGAAAACGGATCAAATAGTTACCGACTAAATGAACTAAAATGACAGCCACCCAAACTGAAAAATCAATACCACCAATACTTAGGGGCAGACGTCTCAAGGGTTGAAGGATCGGTTTGACTAAGCTAGTCAACAAACGACCTAGTGCTGTATCATAGGCATTGGGAAACCAAGATAATAGAGCAAAAGCTACAAGTATCCATGAATAGATAGTTGCAGCATTTTGTATAAAACGAATTAGAAAAATCATTATTTCACTCGATTTCTCTTCATATCAAAATCAAACTCTTCACCGTGAGAACCATCAGGCAAGCGAATGTCTTCAATATTAACCACAACTCCTACTGGTGTCAAAAGGTACATGGTATTTGCAACCTTTCTCAATTCACCAGCCAGCACATGGCGAGCGCCATCTAAGTAATCTAGACAACGTCGTGCTTGTACTTCAGTCATATATTGGAAGTCAATTAGAATACTTTCGTTGCCTGCCAACAAATCAACGATATCTGTTGCATCTTCGTAGCGACGAGGATAACGAACATCAATAGTTACCTTTTCTATGCTACGATGGCTCTGCATCGCCAACTCTTGCTGACGAGCATGAAGGCGTGTAATATTTTTTTCTTTAGCATTCACTTGTGAAGATTGTGGTGACTGTTGAGATCTTGGAAGTTCTTCCTTTGGAGCCGAAACTGAAGTTAAGGTTTGTTCAGACTTTAATTCAGCAACGTTTGGTGCCACCTCTTCTCCATCTTCAGTGAAATAATCTATAAACTTATCAAATTTATCTTTTAGTGACATGGTTATTTCCTACTTAAAAAATGCTGTACCGATTCGAACGAAAGTTGAACCACATTGAATCGCTTCTTTGAAGTCTCGACTCATACCCATACTGAGTTCGGTCATCGGCATATTAGGGAGATGTTTTTCTTGAATGTATTTTTGCAATTCTTGCGTTTCTTTAAATATCTCTTGTAACTCTTGACTTGTTGCTTCAAACGGAGCCATGGTCATCAATCCAACGTACTCAATCTGATCTAATTCTGAAAGTTCTGGTAAGAGGCCTAGCAATTCTTCTTTCGAAAAACCGTGCTTGCTCTCTTCCTGGGAGATATTTACTTGCAAAAAGCACTTAATTTTGTGGTCCGCTCGTTTTTGAATTTCCTGAGCTAGCTTTAAGGAATCTAAAGCATGAAAATAATCCACATAAGAAATCACTTCCTTGACTTTACGTCTCTGTAAGGTTCCAATCAAATGCCAAGTAAGATTCTTATCACTCAGAGCATGATACTTGTCAAGAAATTTGTCAACACGGTTCTCACCAATGTGTTGCACTCCTTGCGAAACCAAAGCTGAGGCTGTTTCAACATCTACATACTTGGTCACCGCAATCACAGAAACCGAATCGTTTTCACGACCGGCTTCCTGAACTGCATTCGATATCTGTTGAAAAACAAGGTTCGTATTTTCTTTTAAATTCATCTTCATTAACGATTTTTAAAGAACGGTGGAGTTTCCAACTCGTCTTCATCTGTCGCTGCTGGAACTTCAAAGCGTTCTACTGGAGAAACAACTGGCTCTCCTTGACGAACGATGGCGTCTCGTCTCAAGTCCCAGTCACCAAAAGCTGATGTCTTTGGTGTTTCTTGACGGCGATAACTTGGAGTTGGAATTTCTGCTGTATCAGCCATATCAAAATTACGATCAAAAGTTTGTGCATGGCTAGTTCGAGCAGGTTCACGGTGTGTCGCTTGGCGTGGTTGAGCAGTTACAACTTTCTCAACTTTATCCTGACGTACTCCTGTCGCAACAACAGTCACACGGATTTCGTCTTTCATTGTCTCATCAATAGATGTTCCGAGCCAGATGTTAACACCGTGTCCAGCTGCTTGGTTAACAATTTCTGATGCTTCTTCAGCTTCAATCAAAGTCAAGTCCAAGCCACCCGTTACGTTGACAATCACATCTTCTGCTCCATCGATAGTTGTTTCAAGAAGTGGTGAGTAGATTGCTTTACGAGCAGCTTCTACAACACGTTCTTCACCGCTACCGATACCAATACCCATGAGGGCATTACCTTTGTTGGCCATAACCGTCTTAACGTCTGCAAAGTCCAAGTTGATCAAACCAGGATTTGTAATCAAATCTGTGATCCCTTGAACACCTTGACGAAGAACGTTGTCTGCTTCACTCAATGCTTCAAGAAGTGGAGTCTTCTTGTCGACGATTTCTAGCAAGTTATTGTTTGAGATAATCAAGAGTGTATCAACATGCTCACGAAGTTCGTTAATTCCTTCGATGGCAAATTGTCCACGTTTGCTTCCTTCAAAACCAAATGGACGAGTTACAACACCGACTGTCAAAGCACCAAGACTTTTTGCAATACGAGCGATAACTGGTGCAGCACCTGTACCAGAACCACCACCCATACCAGCAGTGATGAAGACCATGTCCGCACCGCTGATCGCTTCTGTCAATACTTCTTCGCTTTCTTCTGCAGCTTTACGACCAACTTCAGGTTGACCTCCTGCCCCAAGTCCGCGAGTCAATTTAGGGCCGAGCTGGATAACTGTCTCAGCTTTTGTACTGCTCAAAGCTTGTACATCTGTGTTGGCTGCGATAAATTCAACGCCAGAAACGCCTTCGTCAACCATACGGTTGATGGCATTTCCACCACCACCGCCGACACCGATTACTTTAATTACTGCACCTTGTGCTGCTGCTGTATCAAATGAAAATGTCATATTTATATTCCTCTATTTTATTCGTCAAACATGCTTCCAATCAAGCTACGGAAACGATCCGTTAATTTACCTTTGCTCTTTTCTTCTGATTGAAGAGGAGCTACTGGTTCAACAGATTGAGTTGTTTCAGGCTCAGGAGTTGTCACTGTATTAAATACTGGTCGTGGAGAAACAGGTGAAACTGGTTGAGCTGAACTTCTAAAGTCAATCGGTTGGTGGCGTAAACTTTCGTCACCTCGAATTGCTCGTTGTGCCAAAATATTCACTTCAGTAAGACTACCAGCGAATTCTGACAAGCTGATGACATGGGCAAAAGCAGGATTGCGAATACCTACTTGATTTGGTACGAATAACTTAACACGTACTCCAAATACTTCTTGGGCCAATTCAACGACACCTGGAAGAAGAGCATTTCCACCAATCAAGACAATACCACCTGGCAAGTCTAATAGGTGACGTCTTTCCAAATCTTGCTTAATTTGCTCAAAAATGTGCTTGATTCTTGCTGAAATAATCTCAGCTAAGTATTCTTCAGTCACTTCAACTGGTTCAACTTCACCGATCACTTCAACTTGGAAAGTTTCCTTGCTAGCTAGTGGTGGATAAGCTTCACCGTAGTTCAATTTTAGACCTTCTGCAATTTTCTTAGAAGTCTTGAGAACTTTTGAAATGTCTTTTGTGACATAATCGCCACCCTCTTGGTTGACATTTGTATATTGAAGTTCTTGGTTGCGAATAGTGGCAACAGTCGTTTGACCACCACCCATGTCGATAACAGTCGCACCAAACTCACGTTCACCTTCATTCAAGACAGAGTGAACCATTGCAAGAGGTGAAATAATCACGTTCTCGACTTGAACGCCTACACGCTCAACAGTTTTACGAAGATTGTGGAGGATCGTACGTGGGCCAGTGTACAAGAGACCACGCATTTCCAAACGTACACCCATCATCCCGCGAGGATCACGAATCCCTTGGAATCCATCTACGACAAATTCCTCTGGAATAAAGGTGATAACTTCACGGTCTGGAGTCATACTTTTAGTCAAGGCTGATTTGACAACATTTTCGACATCTTGATCCGTAATTTCTTTTGTATCTGATGTCACTGGAATCATGCCTTGAGTTGGCTCAACTTGTAGCAAATTAGCTGGTAGGCCAACGTTTACAGACTTGATTGAAATTCCTGCTTTTTCTTCTGCTTGAGAAATTGCAGACTTAATAGCAGTCGCTGCTGCTTCGATGTCAACGATAATCCCATCTTTGACACCTTTACTTTTGGCATTGCTTACGCCAATTACATTTACTTCACCGTTTACAAGCTCTGCAACCAACACTTTAATAGAGCTAGTTCCGATATCTAAGCCTGTAAAAAAACCATTTCTAGTCATTACACTGCGTCCTCTCTATCTTCCCAGTTTCACACTTCTATTTTTAATAGCTACACCAAGGCATAACTACTCACAAAATATTATAACACAAAAAAAACATTCGTGCTCGAATTTTCTAACATTTAAACAAGCTTTTTCTTGAAGGTGATTTCTCAAACTAACATCCACTTGGTTAGCCAAAGTGGATGTTAGTCTAAAACGGATTTTCATCGCTCTGAATATAAAAATGGAGAGGACAACGATTGTCCACTCCAGATGTTAGCTTTTATTCAACCCACTACTGTTAACAAAGAGCCAAATAAGACAACAACCTCTACAAAGCTACTGCCTTGTATCATTTTTATTAAGTGCTTGATAGACTTGGCAAAGGTAGAAAAAAGCCCAACTTATTCAATCTTTAAAGTGGAATAGTGTTTCAAAACTTCCACAACCACTCTTTCCCCATCTATTAGTAAATACACTTCTCAAAGAATAAAAAAGTAATTAGTACTATTTGTTAAAATTCGTATTGACTTAATGCTGTATGCAGATAGTTCCCTTTTCGAATTTTTTGACCTACACTTCTCACATTTTTTAGTAACTTTTGATAGTCATTCTGGGTTAATTGTTCAATGACTTGGGCTAGATCGTGTAACGATTCAACTACAATCCCACACTGGTTCTCTAGTACAAAACTAGATAAAGCAGATTGTTTCCATACCACCAATGGAAACCCAGCAGCTAGATAAAGCGATGCCTTATGAGAATTATTATATCGCAGATACTCCCCAAAAACACCACTACAAGTTTCAGAACTATCACCATCCCAGACAAGTCCAAATCCTCCTGAAAGTGCTGCAGGAAGTTCATCAGGGAGAAAGGAACCGAAATACTCTTGGTTTGCTAACTTTCTAGTTTCATCAAAGCCAACACCATAAAGGTTATAGGCAGGGCTAGACGGCAAATCATACAAATAACCCGCTTTTTCTTGTGCTAGATTACCTGCCACAATAATCGGTTGATCCTTCGAAAGTTCTTCTTTTTCCTGAAAATCGGGGATCAGATAATCAAAAATACCTAGACTGACAATTTTTTGTTCTGAAATACCCTTATTGACCAGGACTGACTTCATAATCGGATTATGCGCAATAAGGCCATCAGCAACTTTTAAAAGACTTGATTCTTGAAGCTGTACACGAATTTTATGTTTTAAAGGTACTGTATTCAGATTGACATAACGCAAGACTTCTAAATCATGAATAATAAAATAGACTTTGACCCCTCTAGCTTGCAATTTTTTTACTAAACAGGTGGTAAAGAAGCTATGATGGAGCATAGGAAATTGAATTAACAGTTGATCTCCTGATTTCAACCGCGAAAAGGCTTGTGCCAAGGCTTTTGATTTGTGTTGTTGAGCTTTAATCGTACTCATTTTGTACCAGTCTTCAACCGTCAATAACAAAGGACTAAAACCCTCTTTTTTTACAATTTCCTCGACATCATTTCGCGCCTTATTACCAGCGTTTTTGATATTTTTATCCTTTAAAAATTCTTCTTTTAAATAATATTTCATCTCTTTATTCTCATAGTTCGAAAGCCGACTTTTCAGGATAACGTTCATCTAAGAACTTTTTAAAACGGAGCAAATTTTCTTCTTTGAAGTCAACATTGTCATTTACACAAAGAAGCTTTTTATGCTTATCCTTAAAAATACGGTCCAGCTGATCAAGTCGATTCAGGTCAATCGACTTCCCTATATTGTGTGCAATTGGGTAAAATTGATTGCTTTCAATCTGCCAGTTTTGACATATATACTGATTCACATCAACTTTATAGTCTCGAATTTGACTTTTTGACGTCCTATCAAGGGTTTCAAATTCGATTTCCCAGAGGTGCGCTAAAGTACTCTTCTTCATAGGAACCGGCAAGTGAGGATTGACATATCCTGTCGGTCCCCAAGGTAGCAATATTAAATTCTTAAACAAGCGTAAACCATAGCGGTAATTAAAGAATTTCCAGGGCGATGCTTTCATAGCAGCCTTATTAGGGAAATGGCGATAAATTAACTCGATATTATTGAGGTATGTTTTTGTTATCGGAGCCCACGGAACTATTGCATCATAAACAGCAAATAGTTTAGGCAAACCATTTTTATAGAAATCCGAAGGTTCGCAATCCTTTATCATGTACATATCGTCATTAAAATAGAGATAATTCTCAGATAATTCTTCTATACGATGAAGATTTAATTCAATTGCTGAAGCATTAAAACTTGGAAGATATTCATGTGGAATAAATTCTTTATGCTTAATCCACCTCAATTTGGGATGATCCAAGTTCAGCCATTCAGGTTTCTGTCCATTTGTGATTAAAAATACTTTATTGACCCAAGGAGCATGTTTTTCAATCATACGGAACCAATTGTTAAAAGTTCCATAATCACGATATCGCATATCTCCATCAATATATGGGTCAATAGAGTCCATCCCCCCCGTTAGTGTCTGTTTCTCACGGATAAACTCAGGATCACTCCCATCAACCCATAGCACAACAATATCAATTTGTTCTTGTGTCATTTAGACAATTCTTTCTCTACAACCTCAAGTACACGTTCAATAACAACATGCATATCATAGTATTTATAGTCTGCTAGACGTCCACAAAAGATGACCTTGTTATTTTTGGCTGCTTCTTCTTGGTATTTAGCAAAAATAGCATTGTTCTTTTCATCGTTGATCGGGTAATATGGTTCATCTCCACGTTCCCAATCAGCTGGGTATTCACGGGTGATAACTGTCTTCGGTTGTGTACCATACTCAAAGTGCTTATGCTCAATGATACGAGTGTAAGGAATCTCACGTTCTGTGTAATTAACCACGGCATTCCCTTGATAGTTTTCTTCATCCAAAACTTCATGCTCGAATCGAAGGCTACGATATTCCAACTCACCATGTTTGTAGTCAAAGTACTGGTCAATCATCCCTGTGAAGACAACTTTTTCAGCCGATGCTTCTAACTCTTCACGATTAGCAAAGAAATCAACGCCAAGCTCTACTTCCACATTACCCAGCATGTTTTCAATGATGACGTTGTAGCCACCGATTGGAATCCCTTGGTAACGGTCGTTAAAGTAGTTATTATCAAAGGTCAAACGGACTGGAAGTCGTTTAATGATAAATGGAGGAAGGTCTGTGGCAGATCGTCCCCATTGTTTTTCTGTATAGCCCTTAATCAGCTTTTCGTAGATATCTGGACCAATCAACTTGATAGCTTGTTCTTCCAGGTTTTTAGGCTCAACATCCTTCATATCTGCTGTCTGCTCAGCGATCTTATCCTTGACTTCTTGCGGGGTCTTAGTTCCCCACATAGCGTAGAAGGTGTTCATATTGAAAGGGAGATTGTAAAGACTGCCCTTGTAGTTAGCTACTGGTGAGTTGATATAGTTGTTAAACTCAGCGAATTGGTTGACATAGTCCCACACTTTTTTGTTGGACGTATGGAAAATGTGGGCACCGTACTTGTGAACGTTGATACCTTCAACATTTTCACAGTAGATATTTCCACCGATGTGATTACGCTTGTCAATCACTTTTACTTTTTTGCCACGTTTTGTGGCTTCGTGTGCAAAGATTGCCCCTGACAAACCTGCACCTACAATTAAATAGTCATACATATTAAAACTCCGTTAATGAACTCTATAATTTCTTATTAATGCCGACTCAGGATCAGCAAAAGTTAGTTGTTTTTTAGAAAAGTATCATATCATGTATTAGATCCACCTAAAATCTAGTACTAGAGCTAGGTCTCATTCAATGCAACAATATCATTTGACTCTTTTTTACTAAAAGTATTTGTTGTAAATAGTAAAAACATGAATATATTATATGTAGGAACAAACCAGAAGGCTTCAATCATACAGTTAAAAGCAATCAATGATAAAATCGCAACTAATAAATATTGACCATCCTTGTACTGTTTCCTTGAGGCAACAACATAAATTATTATCAATAGAACTACAGGCACTATTCCATATGTAAACAACATCTGCACATAAGAAGAATCTACATAGTTATACCCTATTACAGATTCTGTTTTTCCACCTGATCCGATAAATTGAACGTTTCTTGTCCCAAATAAATGTAATTCATAAGAATTGAATGCATTTTTCCCCAAAGAAAGTCTACCAGTAATAAGTTTATTTATCGAAACAAAAAACTGAGAAGACCATGAAAAGTAGTATGTCAAATATAAAATTAGTCCTGAAAATATAATTGATGAAAAGGGTAAAATAGAATACAATCTATATTTTTTCTCTTTAGTAAAGTAAAAATATACAAATATTATCGTTGCTAAGAGAATAGACAAAGCATTTAAACGTGCATCACAGTATTTTATAATAAAAGCTGATAGCAAGACACCAAACAGAGATCTGGTCCAAATAAATTTATCTTTTAAAAGATAAGAAATTGCTAAAAATAGATAGAAACAATGTGATGCAAAGTCCGTTGGATAAATAAACCCAAACGAATTTCGAATAACACCTGCACGATTATATTGCAAGTTAGGGACAATACCAACGAGTGATAAAATAAAAACTGCTACTACAAGGATACCAACCACAACTACATAGTTCTTCAACACCACTTTAATATCTACATTAACCAAGAAGACAAGTAGCATTGAATAGACAAGAAAATTAAGCCTATTCGTTTGAAAATACACTAATACCCCCGAAATTAATAAAAAAATCGAAAGTAAAAGATATTTGTATGAGATACGCATCTTATACAAAAAACGAAGCCCTAAAAGCAATACAACTAAAAATAGAAAATTTACTTTGACTTGAAAAAAAGTCCTATCTAGCATAGTAGTAGATATAGTATTAAAAAACACCACAATAGATGCAACAATGCTGACTAGTAGGTTTTCAAATTTAATTTTTATCATTTTTTGAAAAAGAATAATATAGGGTGAACTAAATAGAAAAAATTTCGAATTGAATGAAAATAATATTATTTCTTTAAACTTCTAGTTCACTTATACTCTTCCATCCTCCCTTTCCTAACTATTTAATCAATCAAAGCAATTTAATCCACAAAAGAGTTCTATTTTTGCAACAAGGCTATAAGTCACCAAAATTTCGTATTTATTCTATAAAATTTTACTCATTAGATAACTGCTTTTTCAACTCTTTTGGACTAATAACCTTTAAGAATAGTATTTGAGAAATGTAAAGTACTGCTCCTATTGTAGCAAATACCATAACATTTACAGCAGGTGTAATATTTACTGTAGTTTTGACCACGAGTAATACACCGTACATGAGAGCCGATGCTCCTATAATTTTAAATGTCGAAGCAAGAAGAGGCACTTCCTTTAAATAGTTTCTTGTAAAATACAGTTGAATAGCCCATACTAAGGCTTCTGTTAATACAGAAACAATTGCTGCTCCGATGTAACCTAATTTAGGTAGTAATAATAAATTCAGACCGACACTCACAATAGCTGGAATAGTTGTCGAAATCATAAATTCTTTATTTTTATTATGTGGAATCAAGATTTGAATACCCATAATATTTGTCCAGCCAATAAAGAACATTCTAAAAATCATAATTGCTATCGCATACTTAGCATCTTGGAAATCCTGTCCTAAGAAAAATTGCACGAAATCGTCATTAACAATTAACATCCCTGCAATGATAGGAAAAATGACTAAATTATATATCAAGAAGGACGTCTCGTGCATTTTGTTTACTGCCTTGTGATCTCCAGTTGATAGAAGATTGGCAACACGAGGAAGCATCACGCTTCCTAGTGAAGTCACTAGTGTAAGCAAAATATTGACTAATTTTAAGGCTTGGTCATAAATTCCGACGTCTTTAGTTGAGGATAATGCTCCTAGCATAGTACGATCCAAAGTAACATATAGCGAAATAGCAATCTGCGGTAGAAATAGCAAAATCACAGGCTTTAGATGGTGCTTTGCATATAATAAATCAAAATGAGGTTTACCAATAAATTCCCTTGCTGGCAACCACATACTCAACTGCCCCAGCAGCTCAAATATAGTCAACAAAAAAACATATAAATATAAATTATTTGCTGATTTAACAAACAAGAAAATCGAAATAACACCTACAAGTTTGACAGTAATATTTCTAACTGTTATCTTACGAAAATCCTCTAACCCTTGAAATAGCCAAGAAATATCCATCCCCTTAGATACCAAACCCAATCCCAATATATAAGCAACAGGATTCTGCATAAATTGAAAGGAGAGACACATGATAATATATAAGGTGATCGAAAGGATAGTGGCACTAAGTTGCAAAGTGTATATGCCCCAAAAATTCTTCCAGATATCCTTCCTATGACCTGAAATTTCTTTTGTTCCATAGTTAGCAACACCTAAAGTAGCTAAAAGAATAAAGTAGGTAACAATGGAATTGAAATAACCATAAGTTCCTAAATCAGTTGAACTAAATACCCTGGTTACATAAGGTGTCGTTATAATAGGAAGAATTATCACTAGAAGTTGATAGGAAAGATTATACGCATAGTTTTTTAAGACTTTCATAAGTTTCTAACCAATCTTTCCTCTAATTTTTTTATATAATCTTGGTGATAGTAACAATAACAAATATTTCACTTTATTTTTCCCTGTTATATTTGGATTAGGAATAATATCGTTGAAGTATCTAGTGTATTCTTTTCTGATTTTATTGACATCCGAATACATTTCTGAACTAAGCATAGCATGTACAACATGTAGACCATTAAAGACATAGCGGACATTTAAAGCCCTTCTCATTTCCTTATCATTAGGATAGTCTCGTTCGATATAGCTTCTATTCCATTCCATGGCTTTGTAAAAATTCAAGAGACGTTCACTGTACTTCGAATTAACAGTACTTCCCATACGTCGATAGTATTTATAAACGCTTCTATACCCAACCGCAATTTCAGGACAGTCGTGAATATGCTCATAAGCCATCGCCAAATCTTCGTATATCATTCCTTCTGGATAAGGATACTGAAGTAAAATCTCTTTCTTGTAGAGTTTACCACCTGGATGTGTACCGACACTATTTCCGTAAAACATACGAACAAGGCCTGTATAACAATCTAATTTCTCGCTGTTTTCAAGAGAGATGTCCTCAGTATTCAATTCTGTTTGATATGTTCGCACTTCAACAATTGATGTTACGACTAAATCAACTGCGTATTTATCTCTTAAAGCAACTAAATATTCTACAGCTTTCAAATTATAATAATCATCAGAATCTAAAAACATAATCCAATTCGAAGTTGTTGCTTGGACTCCAATATTTCTGGCACGAGATTGTCCCCCATTTTCAATATGAAGAACTCTAATACGCTCATCTTCCTCAGCATACTGGTCACAAATTTCTCCCGAACGATCTGTAGAACCATCGTCTACCAGTATAATTTCTATATTTTTATAGGTCTGTTGTCTTAAACTGTCTACGCAATAACTTAAGCAATTTTCGACATTGTATACTGGTACAACAATAGAAACCTTATCCATTATGCCTATCCTTCCAAAATGATATCGACGATTCTTGCACAAGCTTTTCCATCTCCATAAGGGTTGCTAGCCTTACTCATCTTGTTATATTCTATTTGGTTTTCTAAAAGAAGCTTAAAATTAGAGTAAATATTTTCTTCTTCCGTACCCACTAATTTTAATGTTCCAGCCACAATCCCCTCTGGACGCTCTGTTGTATCACGCATGACTAAAACAGGCTTCCCTAACGATGGAGCTTCTTCTTGAACTCCACCAGAATCTGTTAAAATCATGTAGCTTTGATTCATAAAATTATGGAAATCAATGACCTCTAAAGGTTCAATAATTTTCATGCGTTCATTATCACCAAATACTTTACTGGCCAACTCACGAACCTTAGGGTTTTTATGAATTGGGTAAACAACCTTAACATCCTCAAATTCATTTAAAATGCGACTAACAGCATTAAACATATTTTCCATTGGTTGCCCAAGGTTTTCACGTCTATGAGCTGTCAACATGATCAACTTACTGCCCTCAGCCCACTCTAAAATCGGGTGGTCGTAATTATCCTGAACAGTTGTCTTCAATGCGTCAATTACCGTATTACCCGTTACAAAAATATTTTTTCTTCCCTCTTTTAGAAGATTTTCTTTTGCAACTTCTGTCGGAGCAAAATTATAATCTGCAATAATAGAAGTAGTCTGACGGTTAAACTCCTCGGGATAAGGACTTTGAAGGTTGTAGGTTCTTAAACCTGCTTCCACGTGCCCAACTTTTATTCCCATGTAAAACGCTGCCAAAGCCGTTGCGAAAGTTGTCGTCGTGTCTCCGTGAACAAGCACAATATCTGGTTTTTCTTGTTCAAACACCGCTTGAATTTTGTCTAAAATACTGGTCGTAATTGAAAATAGGGTTTGATTTGCCTTCATAATTCCCAAATCATAATCAGGAACGACCTTAAAGACATCTAAAACCTGCTCTAGCATTTCCTTATGTTGACCTGTCACACAGACAACAGTCTTGATGGAGTCATTATTCTTCAACTCATTTACTAGAGGACACATTTTAATTGCTTCTGGACGCGTCCCAAAAACTAACATCACTTTTTTCATTTTTGCTCTCCCTTTAGTTCTCTATACAATTCCCTATAGTTCTTCAAAAACATAGGGTAACTAAATTTGTTTTCATAGTCTTTCTTAGCTTGACTAGCAAGTTCCTGTCTTAATGTTGCATCTGTAGCTAATTTATCAATAGCAACTGATAGGGCAACAGGGTCTTTTGCTGGAACTAGAATACCATTTTCATTTGTAACAACTTCGTTTAATCCCGGTATATCCGTCGCAACTAAGGTTTTGCTATTCATAAATGCCTCAATAGCAACTAAGCCAAATCCTTCAAATACTGAAGGTAAGATACAAAAATCAAAACTATTGATACATTCAACAATATCCTTCCGATAACCTAAAAATGTTACCGAATCTTGAAGATGTAGCTCTTCAACCTTATTCTCAAGTTCATTTCTAAGCTCACCATCACCAACGATAAACAACCGAATATCCTTCGTTGTAAGTAAAGACATAGCTTCAATAAGATAAGTCAAACCTTTTTGTTCAGATAATCTAGCTATACAGCCAAGCTTAGTCCCATCATAACCGACAATATCATCGACTTGATTATCTGTTTCCTTTAAGATAACTCCATTGTAGATAACCTTACTATCAGTAATTCCTACGTCTTCTTTCAGATTAGTATTCACAGCTTCTCCTACAGCAACACTTTTGGCGTTCTTTAAGGCAAATCTATATAAGGGCAATTTATCTTTAAAGACATTGTGAGCTGTATAAACATGTGTCAATTTTGGACAAACAAATTTTAATAATCGAATATAAAAAGCAGCCATTCGATGATGAGTATGAACTATAGTAATCTCATTGTTTTTGATAATCAGGCGAATAGAATATAGAAGCTTTAATACTGTCAGTGGATTTTTACTATCAATATCTAAAATTTTATGATGTTGAATCCCTTGAGCAGCCAGTTCGCTCTCCCAAAGTCCACCAGTAGATACCACATGGACACTATCAAACTCATCTTTCAAATCTGAGCTCAATTGGTAGACAATTCTCTCTGCACCACCAATATCCATGGTACGTGAAATATGTAAAATATTATTTTTTTGATTTTCGTTTTTCATCTAATACTCGCTTAATAAACGTGACATTTCCTACGAAATAACGTTTAAAGAGACGTTTAGGTTCATTTGCCACTCGGAACAGCCACTCAAGATGTGCATTTTGCATCCATAGAGGAGCTCGTTTAATATGGCCAGATAAAACGTCAAAACTACCTCCAACTCCCATAAAGACAGAATTAACACCTTGATCCATAAATTTTTGAATGATGTATTCTTTCTTAGGAGAGGTGATCCCAACAAAAACAAAATCAGGATTTTTCTCACGAATGTCTTCTTGAATACTGTACTCATCTTGCTCAGAAAAATAACCGTTTCGATGTCCGACAACTCGTAAATTCGGGTAATCCTTCTTAAAGATTTCTAGCATATCTATTAAAACGTCTTCCTTGGCACCAAAAAAGTAAACCGAATAAGATTTTTCATTAGCTAGTTGGAGCAATCTTTGCATCAAATCAATCCCAGCGACTCGTTCTGGAACTTGATAACCCAAGAAACGAGAAGCAAGAACAACCGAGGCTCCATCTGCGTTAATGATTTCAGAATCATTAACTATCTTTTTAATTGATTCATCTGTTTGACATTGATTTATTTTGTCTGCATTCACTCCCATTAAGTGGAGTGGACGTTGTTCAATAACAAATTTTTCAACGGTTTGGACAGTTTCGTCCATTGTTAAGGGGTCAACTCTGACCCCCATTAATTCAAAACTATTCAATTTAATCTCCCCACGTAGACTCAAAATGACCTTTACGCTCAGCTTCTTTTGGAAGTTGCATGTAATCACCATATATCTTTGTCAAATATTCATCAGGATTCTCATGACAACTAATTTGTAAGTTTTCAAACTCTAGTAATTGCGGTTCCCCAAACACTTCTTTTCTTGCGAGTTCTCGTTCGCGGTAGGAACCCAAGACATTTCCGACAAGGCTACTAGTCTCGTAATCATATTGTTTAATGATACTTTGTAATTTTTTGTTAATTTTTGAAGTGTTTAAGAGTTTATTTAATTTTAAGGCTCTTGAAACTTTCACAATCGCATTTTCAAACGAACCTCTATCTCTCTCGTGCAAACGATCGATAACAGAAATTTTAGACAAGGCACGATAGAACTTTATTTTATTCGTATGCAACCAGTAATGGATTCCGTCTTCTGGGTAACCATCTAAGGGAAAGATATCAATAAAAGGACTACACCATTCATTGCCAAATTGAATTTGAATTGAAGTATCCATAATCGAAGTATTACCTAGATTATCATCGTGAAGTCTTAAAATAACACTTTCAGGAAGATCCTGCTCACAGATTGACAAGAATTTTTCGTAATCTTTTCTAGGCATTCCTAAATCCATATCATCATCCCATGGGATAAATCCTTTATGACGAATGGCACCGAGTAATGTCCCGCCCAAAGCGTAATAACGTAAATTATGTCTTTTACAAAGATCAATATAACTTTCTAAAAGAGTTAACTCTCCTAATTGAATTTCTCTCACTTTATTCATAGAATCATTTCGCTCCATCTCTCATCAACACAACTTTTACAGTTTTTAACAATATTTCAAAATCTTTCCAAATGGTCCAATCGTCGATATAAGCCACATCCAATTTAACGACTTCATCGAAGTTTGTAATTTCACTTCGACCACTAATTTGCCACAAACCTGTAATACCAGGTTTAAAACTTAGACGACGTTTTTGTTCAGGTGTGTATTTTTCGTACTCATCTACAGTTGGTGGGCGCGTACCTACTAGACTCATGTCTCCAATTAAAACATTCCAAAATTGTGGCAATTCATCTAAACTAGTTTTTCGGATAAACTGTCCAATCTTAGTCACTCGAGGATCGTTATCGATCTTAAACATACCACCTTGCATCGTATTTTGATCCATCAACTGTTCCTTGATCGCTTCAGCATCGATTCTCATCGAACGGAATTTATAAAAGGTAAAGTAACGGCCATTTTTTCCGACACGAGTTTGTGAAAAGATTGCAGGCCCACCATCTTTCCGAATCATGGGAACTAGAAATAGACTCGCAATTCCACAAAGAATCAGTCCAACAATAGCACCACAAATGTCGAGGATACGTTTGGCAATGACATGACTCTGCTTGTAAAAATTTGTAGAAAATGTTACTACATTCAAACCCGCCATCTCATGAATTTGTTTATCACGACCTAAGTTTTTATCAAAAGCATTGAGATTGACTGTTACAGCGATTCCCATCGTTTCAAACTGAGAAATAAGAGCTCCGATGTCATAGTCCTCACTTGGAAGATTGACAAAAACTTCATCCACTACTTCATGCGTCGTATAGGTGAGTAGTTGCTCTCTTGGTACAACAAGTACCTTGTCATGAGTAAATTCTGGCTTATCTAAGACACATACAGCAACTAGTTCCCCTTGAACATCGTTAGCAGTTAACAATCTATCCAATACCTTTTCAGTACGTGATGTTGCTGTGATCAACAAAATCTTGCGGCTACCCTTCAAATTGTGGCTAAAGGGTTTCCAATAACGCTTCACAAAGAAACTGAGTAGATAATTCAAAACACCATACAAGGAAAGCAGATAGAGCATTCCTCGTCTAGAAATTACAAATTTTTCTTTTAGAAAGAAACTTGAAAAACTTATCAACAAGGCATAAAAGAGGATGTATTTGACCGTTTCAACTAGTTCAATATACTGACCTCGTTTGAAAAAATCCTTACCGTAGCCACTGATATAGAAGGCTGCAAAGTGAAGGAAAAAAAGGACAAATACTGTATCTAAAACAATATCAGTTTCTGAAATTGCAATCAGTATATAAGCTAATAAACTAACAAGTATACTCTGTAAGAACGCCAGAGTTACATTGTAGAAACCCCTTCCTTCCATACTGGTCTCCCTAACTTCATTTTATTTTTTTCCATAGGATCCGTAAGACCCATAAGAACCATATCTTTCACGTTGAATGTCAAATTTATTCAAAACGACTCCTAAAAATGGTTTCCCTGTGTGTTCTAACTGACTTTTAGCTTTTTGCACTTCTCTTCGTTTTGCAACACCAGCTTCAGTAACTAAAATGGATGCATCACATTTTTGGACGATAATGGCTGCATCGATTACAACTCCAATCGGTGCCGTATCGACGATAATATAGTCAAAATACTTGTGCAAGGTTTCAATCATACTTCCAAACTTATCACTCTGAAGAAGAGCTGTTGGATTTGGAGAAATTGCTCCTGATTGGATCATAAATAAATTCTCAACATTTGTCTCACAAAGGCCGTTCGACAAGTCCTGAGTGCCAGCCAGATAATCTGTCAAACCAGTAATTTTTTCTCTTGACTTGAATACTCCAGACATGACTGAATTTCGGATATCAGCGTCGATCAAAAGCGTCTTGTAGCCTGCACGCGCAAAAGCCCAAGCAACATTAGTAGCTGTTGTAGACTTTCCTTCACTAGGATCAACTGATGTGACTGCAATAACCTTTAAGTTATTACCACTCAGTTGTATATTTGTACGTAAAGCATTGTAGTACTCTTCTGCTTTTTTTACAGAGTTCAGTTTTTGTTGTGATAATTCTAACTTTGCCATAAGTTCTCCCTTACTTTAATTTATCCATATCTGGAATGACTCCAAGGAGTGAAATTTTCATAACATCTTCGATATCTTCTGGACGTTTCACACGATCATCTAATAGTTCAACTAATAGAACCGCGACAATCACCAGACCTGCACCAGCACCGATTCCCATTAAGGTATTGCGTCGGATATTTGGTGATGATGGTCCAGTAGCTGGACGGGCTTCTTCAAGAGTCGTTACATCCGAAACTCGAGTAACTGCGATGATTTTCTGTGCTGCAACTTCTCGCAGTGCATTTGCAATACGACTTGCTTCATCTGGTCTATGGTCGCTAACCGAAATAGATACGATACGTGTATCTGCAGGAACTGTTACCTGAACCTTTTTCGCTAATGTTTTTGCATTGATAGTCAAGCCAAGATCAGAAACCACCTTTTCAAGAACATCTTGAGAAAGAATGATCTCACGGTAGTCCTTAACCAAGTATGTTCCTGCTTGTAGATCCTGGTTTGTCAATCCTGGTTTATCACTTTGGTTTCGGTTTACCACATAGATTCGCGTTGTACTTCTATACTCAGGTTTGACTACAAAACTACTATATGCAAAGGAAACAGCTCCTGCTACGATAGCTACAAGGAGAATTAGTACCTTCTTTGCCCATAGCGCCTTTAACAACTGAATAACGTTGATTTCAATAGTTTCTTGTTCTTTCATTTTAACTCCTAGATTATTTGATCTTTAATGACTTTTTCAGGATTTTCCACAAAGAGTTCCCTAGCCTTATCTTGGCCATATTTTTTGCTCACTATCTCATAAGCCTCTCGCATATAAGGTGGACGACCATCTAGATTATGCATATCACTAGCAACTATATGGACCAAGTCCCTCTCTAAGAAATAGCGAGCACGCTTTTTCATAAATTTATAAGTATCACCAAACAATTTTGGTTTGAGGATACTCGAACTGTTGACCTGTGTATAACATCCCATGTTGATGAGGTCATGCACCCTTTTTTCATTATTTTCCAAAGCATCATAACGTTCTATATGGGCAATAACAGGGGTTATTCCCAACATCAAAATATTGGTCAATGCGCTATGGATTTCACGATAAGGGGTATTCATGCTGAATTCTATCAAGGCATAGCGAGTGCCATTTAGTTGTGGAATCTGTTGGTTCTCTAATTTGTTTAAAGCATCACTGCTGTAATAGATTTCTGCTCCATACAAGATGGTTAAGTCGAGAGCAATCTCTTTAGCCAACTCCTTGACAACTTTAAAATTTCTTGCAATGTCCTCCTCTGGTGTTTCAAACATCCCCTTCCGACGATGGGAGGTCGAAACGATGGTACGGACTCCTTGGGCATAGGCTTCCTTCAGAAGCGCTATACTCTCTGCCTTATTCTTTGGGCCATCGTCTACATCAAAAACTATGTGTGAATGGATATCAATCATCTTATTTTCCTTCCATGATATCTTTGATTTCTGTTTTGAGTGTCTCTAAGCTATTTGGATCCACCTCTAGCATATAAAGGCTACTGTCAGGCATGGCATAGGAAGGAAGATCCATACGACCAGTTCCCTTTAGATCTCGAGTGATGACAGTATATTTCCCTCCACTTGCTAGTTGGGCATTTACTAAGCTAACCATGGTTTCAGGAGGCATATTTGTTTGTACAGAATCTTGCAGACTTTGCATAATACCATCAAAGTTCTTCAAGGCTTCTGCTGAAGTTAGTTTTTGAATAATGGCAGCAATGACTTTTTGTTGATTACGTCCACGATCACCATCACCATTGGTTAAGGAGTAACGTTCACGGACAAATCCTAGAGCCTGCTCAGAGTTTAGGTGCACATTCCCAACAGGGAAGTGATAGTTCCCATGAAGTGATGTGAAGTCTTGATCATTATAAACATCGACACCACCTAAGAGATCAATCAATTTCAAGAAGGAAGTGAAGTTGAGTCGTGCATAGTAATTCAAATCAATTCCATAGAGATTTTCTAATGTATGAATGGAAGCATCCACGCCGTAAATACCTGCATGGGTCAATTTATCATTTTGGTTATTACCGCCATCAGCTATAGGCACATAAGCATCACGAGGCGTTGTTGTCAGAAGAATTTTCTTGGTTTCTTGATTAACCGTCATGATGATATTGACATCCGAACGAGAAACGGAGCTAATCGGTCCGTATGTATCAATCCCACTAATATAGATATTAAAAGCCTTGTTTTGAGAAACCTTAGGTGCCTCAACAGTCTTGGTTAGTTCTTTGGTATAAATCTTCTTGATCTTTTTGGCATGGTCTGGGTACTCTTGCTCGATCAGATTTTCAAAGACACTGTTCAAAACGATTGCCTTGGCCTCTCCAGCCAGCAAACTCTTATAAGCCGCAAGATAGGAAGCACTCTCTTCAACCGTTAAGTCTTTACTCTGACTTGTCTTAATATCATCGAGCAGTTTTTTAATATTTTCTGCATCTGTTTTGGTCGGAGCCGTCACACTGGATAATTCCGAGACATTTCCAATCTCGCTATCCGCCAAAACTGCAACACTGATAGAGTAACTAGAATAGTTAGATGTCGCATTGAGTTGATTTGCTAGGCTGATAAATTGATGAACTCCAATCAAAGAAATGGAACTGACAAATACCGACACCAAGAGTAAAATCATGGTGAAAATCTTAGCTTTTCTCTTTAGAATCAAAAATAAAGCTATTAGCGCAAGCAAGATCATCACGATTGCTATAAGAATATTGGCATAACTAATTGCTAAAATATGATATCTGAATATTAAAAACAGCAAAAAACAAGCAAGCACGGTATACACAAACAACAAAATAATATTGATGCTTTGTTGAATCTTGCTCGTTTTTCTTTCTTTTGAATGTCTACTCAACTTACACCTCTACAAAGTATTTTTTATTTTTATTATATCATAAAGTAGTACTGGATACCATTAAGACATATTAAGTAACCGTTTTTATTCACCTTAAAAACATGAATAGTAAATTTCAATGATAAAACAGCTAAAACTTTACTTAAAAGAGATTTCTCAGTTAAAAAGGCAGAGATAAAAATCCCGACCTTTATGTTTATTGATCATGAAACTTTATCACGACAGCAGATGATTTTTTGTTCATCTTTTAAACTATGAGATGAAGTTTGGGTTTACCGATTTCTGTTCTACTACCACTCTTTATACTTATTTCACGTGACTTTCAAAGTCTTTTTGACTCTTTTCGACAGAATTTTTACGTTCTTGTTCCCATTTAGCTTTCGCTTCGTCAAATTGAGCAGTTGTTACTACCTCTGTTTGCAGTCTCATGTACTTGTAGTTACTTCCAGTACCTTTGATTCCGACAAGTGAGTAAGCTCGTGTAAATGGTGTAACACGTGTCACTGAAGCCCCACCACCGTTTGAATTTACAGGAAGCAATAGCGAACTATCAATCAACCAGGCTTGTGCGTCTGCATAGTTTTCATAGCGTTTAGCTACATCTGTATTTTCTGCATCAGCCGCTTTCAATTTTTTAGTATATTGGTCCAATCCAATACTTGTAATCTTATCAGCATCCTTGCTTGGATCAAGCCCTAAAATCTTGAGATAGAATCCATCCTCAGCGTTGAAAGGATTGAGATAAGTTGATGGATCTTGGTAGTCCGCAGACCAACCATCCAAGTTCAAATCATAGTCATGATCAGCTGTAGTTGGTGCTTGGAATGTCGCATTGGCATAGTCTTCTGTTGAAATTTGAACTACATCAATCACTACATTTTCTGCCCCAAGAGTTGATTCGACAGATTGTTTAAGCGAATTAATCTTTGGAAGCAAGGTTTTGTTAACTTGGTCTACAGGCAAGTCCAAATGAATTGGGAAGCTCACACCTTGAGCTTCTAACTCTTTCTTAGCCTCAGCAAATTGAGCTTGTGCTTTTTCTTTGTTGAAGTATCCATCTTGAGCATCTTCAAGATTCATATTTGACCACTGGGTACCGTAGTTTACTAACTTAGATGAAACCGTCTCACCAAAGGTCTTGTCTCCAACTTGTACAAAAGTCGGTGGCACAAGTGTGTTACGAAGAGTATTTTTAGCAGCTTCTTCTCCATTAGACTGAGCTGAGTATGCTGTACGATCAATTGCAAAGTTGATGGCTTGACGGAAGTTTTTATTTAAAATCGCAGCTTGAGTTGCTTGTTTTTGATCATCGCTAGTCTTAGCTGTATGATTGTATGCTTGGCGGTTAACGTTAAAATTATAGTACCAAGATGTTGCATCTTGCAAGCTATAAACGATATTGTCCTTGTATTTTTCCTTTGTCTTAGCGAAGTTTGAGCTATTCGGGTAGACACCAGCAGACGAGTAGGCTCCGCTTTCGAAATTACGGATTGTCATATCTTGGTCAGAACCATCAACATAAGCTAATTTAACTCTTTCAATCGTTACTTTATCTTGATCGTAGTAATGAGGATTCTTCTTGTACTCAAGTGATGATTTTGATGTAAATTCTTTTAACAAATAAGGACCGCTATAAAGAATACCATCTGGTTTTAATTCTCCAAATTCTTTTCCTTTAGAAGCCAAGAATTCTTCATTAACAGGAAACAAGATACTGTTAGTTGTCTTAGAGTTCCAGAATGGCTCTGGTCGTGTCAAGGTATATTGGACAGTATAGTCATCCAAGGCTTTGACCCCAACATTTGAGAAGTCAGTATTTGCACCTGTCACATAATCATCCAAGCCCTTGATAGAGTTCTGAATCAAGTCTAGGGCTTGACCCTTATTATCAGCAGCGTACTTGATACCAGTTACAAAGTCTTGTGCTTTAAGGGGAGCGTATTCTTCACCGTCAGCTGTAAACCACTTGGCATCCTGACGAAGTTTGTAGGTATAAGTTAAACCATCCTTAGAAACACTCCAATCTTCTGCAAGGGCAGGAATGAGGTTTCCATAGTTATCATTTTCAAGCAAACCATCTACCAAGTTGGTTACAACAGCAGCGTTATCACCAGAGTAGTCCAAAAGGTAGTTGAAGGTTGTTGGGTCTGCACCAAAGGTAGACGAGTAGGTTTTAGCATCTGATGCTGACTTACCACATGCCGTCAATAAGACCGCAGCAGCAAGTGTCAACCCCGCTCCAATCAAACGTTTTTTAAGTTTCATGTTTTATTTCTCCTTATATGTTAGGTTTTGTAACATGGTTATATTTTAACAAATTTTGTCCAAAAAGTAAAGTTATATACTGATTTGACCTCTCATTGAAAATCAAAAAATAAAGAAATCCCGCTTCAAAACAGGATTTCTTTATTCATTACAAAAGACTATTTAACGTGATTTGCTAGTTCTTTTTGGTATTTGGCATTTGTTTCAATTTTCTCTTTTTGCCATTTCTTGAGAGCTTCTTCGTATTCTTTAGCTGTTACAATATCGTTTTGCAATTCTAAACCTTTAAATACAAATGGATCTCCCTTGATACCAACTTGAGAGTAAGCTTTTGTGAATGGCACTGTACGGCTAACTGTCGGAGAACCACCTGAAGAAGCTACAGGGATAAGAAGTGAGCTATCTGAAACCCAAGCTTGTGCTTTGGCATATTTTTCATAGCGTTTGTTAAGATCGCTTGTTTCTGATGCTGCATCATCCAAGAGTTTCTTGTACTCATCAAGTCCAACTTGAGCCATGACTTCTGGATCTTTACCTTTTGTGATACCCAAGTGTTTAAGAGCAGAACCCTTCTTAGCATCTAAGATATTAAGGTAGGTTGCTGGGTCTTGATAGTCTGGCCCCCAACCAGTTCCGTTCAAGTCATAGTCTTTTTGAGAAGGAACTTTGGCTTGAGATGTAATGCTCATTTTCTCATTGTCAGTCATTTGAAGTACATCGATAACAACATTTTCACTTCCAAGTGCTGCTTCGACAGACTGTTTGAGAGAGTTGGTTTGCTGTACAGCAATGACATCAGTCTGCTCAACTGGAATATCCAAATGGATTGGGAAGGTTACACCTTTAGCTTGCAATTCTGATTTTGCTTTTTCAAAAGCAGCTTTTGCTTTTGTCGGATTGTAAAGGGTATCTTTACCATCTGTCAAAGCTACATCCTTCCACTGGTCTCCGTATGTTACCAATTGTTCTTGAGCCAATTCACCGAAGGTCTTTTCACCAACTTGAACATAGTCATAAGGCACAAGGCTGGTACGGATAATCTTGTCTGCACCTTCTTCGCCATTCATCTGTGCAGAGTAGGCATGACGGTCTAGAGCGAAGTTGATAGCTTGACGGAAGTTTTTATTGAGAAGTGCTTCTTTTGTTGAAGTTTTTTGGGCATCATCTGTCTTAGCTGTTTTATTGTAAGACTGACGATTTACGTTGAAAGTAAAGTAATAGCTTGTCGCTTCTTGAGGACTATAAACAATCTTATCGCCGTATTCTTTCTTAGTTGAGTCAAAACTTGAACTAGTTGGGAAGAGGCGAGCTGTTGTGTAGGCTCCTGATGAGAAACTACGAATCAATGATTCTTGGTCAGAACCATCGTAGAAGGTAAGCTTGACGTGGTCAATTTTAACATTGTCTTTGTCCCAATAATTTGGGTTCTTTTCGTACTCGATCACTGATTTTGAAGTGAAGTTCTTCAAAATATATGGACCATTGTAGAGAATACCTGAAGGCGCTGCCGCACCGTAATCTTTCCCTTGAGAATTTAAGAATTCTTCATTAACAGGGAGCATAGTCGCTGTTGTCACCTTAGAATTCCAGAAGCTTTCTGGTTTGTTTAAGGTATACTCGACTGTATAATCGTCAACTGCTTTGACACCGACTGTTGAGAAGTCATTTGTTTCACCGCTAACATACTCTGCCAAACCTTTGATAGAATCTTGGATAAGAGTTAGGCCATCTGATTTGCCATCTGCAGCATGCTTCAAACCTGTCACAAAGTCTTGGGCCTTGACTTCAGCATACTCTTCTCCTTCTGAAGTATACCATTTGACACCTTTACGTAGCTTGTAGGTGTAGGTCAAACCGTCCTGTGAAACAGACCAGTCTTCAGCAAGCGATGGAATCAAGTTTCCATATTTGTCATTTTCCAAGAGTCCGTCGACCAAGTTGGCGATGACATCTGATGTTGAACTTTTACTAGTAACGCTATAGTCCAATGTTGTTGGATCAATAGCATAAACATACGAAAATGTTGTTGGAGCATCTGCTTTTTTCTCAGTCTTGCCACAAGCCGCCAAAAGAAGAGCTGCGCTCATCGTTATCCCTGCTACTGCGAGCCACTTTTTCGATTTCATCGGTATTCTCCTTTAAAATACTATTTTTCACCATTATACCCTATTTTTATATAAAAGCAAGGGTTTTAAGGGTATTTTTTAGAAAATTCAAACTAATATTTATTAAAGAAGTTTTTACACTTATTTTAGAAAAAAACTCAAGCATCTTAGACACTTGAGTTTCTGGTTTTAATCAGCTAATTCGACACAGAAGGCATCCCATGGAGCCAAGTTTTGTTTCTCTAAAACATCTTGTACTGAGGTATTTTCAATCAATATAGACTTAACTGACCCTTCTACTGCAAACTCTTGCTGCTGGTTGGACAAATTGGCCACAACTAGGAAACGACGGTCTCCATCTTTACGGATATAAGCAAAGACTTTTTCAGCCGTATCAAGAAGTTCAAAGTCAGCACGAACCAACCAGTTATTTTCCTTACGAAGTTTTACTAATTTTTGATAAGTATAGAAGATAGAATCTGGATTTGCTAAAGCTTCTTCTACATTTATCTTTACGTAGTTTGGATTGACTGCAAGCCAAGGTTGACCATTTGAGAAACCAGCATTTTTTGTCCCATTCCACTGCATTGGGGTACGAGCATTATCACGTCCAATCACGCGAATGCTATCCATGATTGCTTCCATTGGAACACCTTTTTCAAGAGCTTCACGCGCATAGTTGAGGGATTCAATATCATCTACTTGCTCCAAGCTTTCAAACGGGAAATTGGTCATTCCAATCTCTTCGCCTTGGTAGATATAAGGCGTCCCTCTCATGAGATGAAGCAAGATGGCATATGCTTTGGCAGATTTTTCACGGTAGTCTTGGTCATTTCCCCAGATAGAGACAATACGAGGGAGGTCATGGTTGTTCCAGAAGAGGGAATTCCAGCCATCTTCAACTCCCAACTCTGTCTGCCATTTGTTGAAAATTTCTTTTAACTTCCCAACATTTAGCTCTTTTTGGTACTGCCACTTAGGTTTCCCTTCCTGATACTGAAGACAGATATGTTCAAACTGGAAGACCATAGACAGTTCTTGTCCTTTAGGATCTGAATAGAGTTTAGCGATCTCTGGTGTTGCTCCCCAAGTTTCCCCTACTGTCAAGAGTTCTTTATCGCCAAAGGTTGCTTGATTCATTTCCTTGAGGTAGGGATGAAGCATAGGACCATTGTTGACAATCTTCTGATCAGGAATCTTCCCAATCATGTCAATGACGTCCATACGGAATCCACCAATCCCTTTATCAATCCAGAAATTCATCATCTCATAGATTTTTTGGCGAAGTTCTTCATTTTCCCAGTTGAGGTCCGGTTGCTTCTTGCTGAAAAAGTGCAGGTAGTATTGACCAGACTTTTCATCGTATTGCCAGGCAGATCCACTGAAAATTGACTCCAATTCGTTAGGTTCATCACGCCAGATATAGTAGTCTCGCTCAGGACTATCAGGATTTTCACAAGCTTCAATAAACCAAGCATGCTCATCTGATGTATGATTGACCACCAAATCCATAATGATTCGGATATCTCGTTTTTTAGCCTCAGCAATCAGCACATCCATATCTTCCATGGTTCCAAAGATAGCCGCGATGTCTTGATAATTGGCAATGTCATAACCATTGTCATCCATGGGGCTATCATAGACTGGAGAAAGCCAGATCGCTGTGATCCCTAACTTAGCTAGATAGTCTAGCTTACTGGTAATCCCAGGCAAATCACCAATCCCATCTCCATTGCTATCCTTAAAACTTTTTGGATAAACCTGATAAACAACGGCATTGTGCCACCATTTTTCTTGCATCTTTTTACCTCTATTTAAAATTGACTTTACTCCATCATAGACCTTTTATCAAAATTATGCAAGCGTTTGCCTTATCTTTTTTTCTCACTTTTGCGACTCTCTAGTTTCTAATCTTCCATTTTTTTTATATAATAGAGCTCAGAGGTAAAAAAATGAAAAAACAAGCTTTTAGTTCTGAACAATATTTGAATCTACAACGCGACCATATCTTGGAGCGCATCAACCAATTTGACGGCAAACTCTACTTGGAGTTTGGTGGCAAAATGTTAGAAGATTTCCACGCTGCTCGTGTCCTTCCTGGATATGAACCTGACAATAAAATCAAGCTCTTGCAAGAGTTGAAGGAGCAAGTTGAGGTTGTTATCGCTATTAACGCTAGCAATATCGAGCACTCAAAAGCTCGTGGAGACTTGGGCATTTCTTATGACCAAGAAGTGCTTCGTTTGATCGATAAATTCAATGAACTTGGTATCTTTGTTGGTTCAGTTGTCATTACTCAATATGCAGGCCAACCGGCAGCAGATGCTTTCCGTAATCAATTAGAGAAAAATGGAATCGACTCTTATCTTCACTACCCTATCAAGGGGTATCCGACAGATATGGATCACATCATCTCTCCTGAAGGTATGGGGAAAAACGACTATATCAAAACTAGCCGTAACTTGATTGTCGTGACTGCTCCTGGTCCTGGTTCAGGTAAGTTGGCAACTTGTATGTCTAACATGTACCACGACCAAATCAATGGTATCAAGTCTGGTTATGCCAAATTTGAAACCTTCCCAGTTTGGAATCTCCCACTTCATCATCCTGTCAACTTGGCTTATGAAGCTGCCACAGCAGACCTAGATGATGTCAACATGATTGACCCATTCCATCTCCAAACTTATGGAGAAACCACAGTCAACTACAACCGCGATATTGAAATTTTCCCTGTCCTTAAGCGTATGCTGGAACGTATTCTCGGTGAGTCTCCTTATGCGTCTCCAACTGACATGGGTGTCAATATGGTTGGTTTTGCAATCACTGATAACGACGCCGCCATTGAAGCATCTAAACAGGAAATTATCCGTCGCTATTACCAGACATTTCTTGACTTCAAAGCTGAGAAGGTTGGAGAAACTGCTGTGAAGAAGATTGAGCTTCTCATGAATGACCTCGGTATCACACCAGCTGACCGAAAGGTTGCTGTTGCTGCTCGACAAAGAGCAGAAGAAACAGGCGGACCCGCTCTAGCACTTGAATTACCTTCTGGTGAAATCGTTACTGGTAAGAACTCAGAACTCTTTGGTCCAACAGCGGCTGCATTGATCAATGCTATCAAAATGTCCGCTAACATTGATGCTGAAACAAAATTAATTGAACCAGAAGTGGTGAAACCAATTCAAGGTTTGAAAATCAATCACTTGGGTAGCCGTAACCCTCGACTTCATTCTAACGAGATCCTCATCGCCCTTGCTATCACAGCAATGCAGAATCCTGATGCAGATCATGCCATGAAAGAACTCGGAAATCTCAAAGGAAGCGAAGCTCACTCTACGATTATCTTAACGGATGAAGACAAGAATGTTCTTCGCAAACTAGGTATCAACGTAACCTTTGATCCTTACTATCAATACGATCGTTTGTATCGCAAGTAAAATACGACACTCACTCCTCTTAGAATTGGATCCTTAGCATCCAGCTCTAAGAGTTTTTTATATCTTGCAAGTCTTTCACAAACATATCTTTTAAAAATAATTCTCATTTTAATAGAAGCTGAGATAACATTTAATTTTAGATTTATTTCTAATGAATCCTTAAAAGGAGTGAATCCATCCTCTTCAATCTTGACTTGAACTACCTTGGCTGAGGTTGACCCATTTTCTCTACAATATCAAATCGGTGTAACGAGACTGACTGCGTCACTCTTATCTAGAACCTCAAAGCGATGCTTGGAGACATCTACATAAGAGAACAAATTTGGTCATTGATTTTCATTGAATATACAAAAAAGCGAACAAGACAGCATTCTGTTTTTCAGAAAACTATCTAGTTCACTTTTGCTTATGATTTAATTTTTTGGTTTATTCTACCGTTACTGACTTAGCAAGGTTACGTGGTTTGTCCACGTCGAGTCCACGGTGTAGGGTTGCAAAGTAAGCGACCAATTGTGTTGGTACGACCATTGAGATTGGTGAGAGGTAAGGGTGTACGGTCGTAAGAACGATATCATCTGTATCTTTGGCAACATTTTCTTCTGCAATGGTGAGAACCTTAGCTCCACGTGCTGCCACTTCTTGGATATTTCCGCGAGTGTGGTTGGCAAGAACTGGGTCTGACAAGAGAGCCAAAACAGGTGTTCCTTCTTCAATCAATGCAATGGTTCCGTGCTTGAGTTCTCCAGCCGCAAAACCTTCACATTGGATGTAAGAAATCTCTTTGAGCTTGAGACTAGCTTCCATGGCTACGTAGTAGTCTTGACCACGTCCGATGTAAAAGGCGTTGCGTGTTGTTTCAAGAAGATCACGGACTTTTGCGTCGATTGTTTCTTTCTCTGAAAGAGTTGATTCGATAGATTGAGCCACGATAGACAATTCATGAACCAAGTCAAAGGCTTTGGCTTTTTCATTGCCATTTGCTTCACCAACAGCTTTTGCAAGGAAGGCAAGGGCTGCGATTTGGGCTGTATAAGCCTTAGTTGACGCTACGGCAATTTCAGGACCTGCATGAAGCAACATAGTATGGTTGGCTTCACGTGAAAGGGTTGAACCTGGCACGTTTGTCACTGTCAAGCTTGGGATTCCCATTTCATTAGCCTTTACCAAAACTTGACGGCTATCAGCTGTTTCACCAGATTGGCTGATAAAGATGAAGAGTGGTTTCTTGCTGAGAAGCGGCATACCATATCCCCACTCAGAGGAAATACCAAGTTCAACTGGCGTATCTGTCAATTCTTCCAACATCTTCTTAGAAGCAAATCCTGCGTGGTAAGATGTTCCAGCTGCGAGGATATAGATGCGGTCTGCGTCTTGAACAGCCTTGATGATAGCTGGATCTACGACAACTTGACCAGCCTCATCTGTGTAGGCTTGGATCAACTTACGCATCACCGTTGGCTGCTCATCAATTTCCTTGAGCATGTAGTAAGGATAAGTTCCCTTACCGATATCAGACAAGTCAAGTTCCGCAGTGTAGCTAGCACGCTCATGGCTGTTACCATCATAGTCTTGAACTTTAACGCTATCAGCTTTTACGATAACCAACTCTTGGTCATGGATTTCCATGTATTGATTGGTCTCACGAATCATAGCCATGGCGTCTGAACAGACCATATTGTAACCTTCACCAAGACCAATCAAGAGTGGTGATTTGTTCTTTGCCACGTAGATGACATCTGGATTTTCAGAGTCGATCAAGGCAAAGGCATATGAACCGCGGATGATGTGAAGAGCTTTTTTGAAGGCTTCAAGCACTGACAACCCGTCTTCTTCCGCAAATTTACCAATCAAGTGAACAGCGATTTCAGTATCCGTTTGTCCCTTGAAGTGGTGACCTGCAAGGTATTCTTCCTTGATTTCAAGGTAGTTTTCAATCACCCCGTTGTGCACCAAGACAAAACGTCCTGTCTCAGAGCGGTGTGGGTGAGCATTATCTTCTGTTGGTTTCCCGTGAGTGGCCCAACGAGTATGTCCGATACCAGTTGTTCCCTCAACACCAGCAGTTTTAGCAGATAATTCTGCGATACGACCAACCGCCTTCACTAAATGGCTTTCAGCACCACCTAGGACAAAAATCCCCGCAGAATCATAACCACGGTATTCGAGCTTTTCAAGCCCTTGAATCAAAATATCAGTTGCATTTGTGTTTCCAACAACACCAACAATTCCACACATAGTATATACGACACAGGCTAGCTGTGCTTTCCCCTTAAAATTGGTATAGTCTAATTCTCGCTTTGCAGAATCAGCAGAAACAGTATATACTTGTTTCTTTCACTTGTCAAGAACAAAAATTGGTATAGCCTAATTCTACTGATTCCACATGCTAAAAATCTATCATATTTCGCCTAAAGCAAGTATTTAAAAAGGGCTCTACTGCCCCTAATAACTACTATTTTGTAGCAAGCTTTTCTGCTTCTACTACTTTTTGAAATGTTTTTTGGTAATTTACTTTAATCGTCATTGTCATGTGAGAGTCCTCGTTTCTTTTTGATGAATCCAGTATAAAATCCCTTCCTAAAACATAGCTTATATTTTCCTTAGAAAAAACTAAAAGTAACTTGTGACTCAATGAAAACGAAAGAGCAAACTAGAAAGCTAGTCACAGGTTTCTCAAAGCACTGCTTTTAGATTGCCTGTTAAGACTAAGGTGTTGTTTGAGGTGATGTTGAAGTTTATACATTCAGTAAATCAAATGAACATAAGCACTTTTCTAAATCCCTTACCTGAGAATCCCATACAAAAAGAGCGTTACCGCTCTTTTACTTAGTATTTAGGAGAAGGTGTTTGTTCCTGTTGAAACGTTTTTTGGTAATTTACTTTAATTGTCATGTGAGAGTCCTCGTTTCTTTTTGATGACTCTAGTATAGGCAATAACCCTAAAAGCAAACTTAAGATTTTCTTAGAAAAAGCTTAATCTAAATGTTCTTTCTTTTCTAGACTTAGGGCAATCATATGCCACTCTGGGTCCTCCTGCCAGTTAGGAAGGGAGCTGATATAACCAGCTACCTTACGTGCTTCCTCAAGTATTGGGAAGTCCTCGATAATATCAGCCACTTGAAACTCTGGTAGACCTGACTGTCTGGTTCCAAAGATCTCACCAGAGCCACGCATTTTCAAATCTTCTTCTGCAAGGACAAATCCATTAGTCGTTTCCGTCATGATGCGCATGCGATCCTTTCCAGAGTCAGTTTTTGGATTGGCCACAAGTACCGCATAGGACTGCTTATCCCCACGACCGACACGACCTCTGAGCTGATGAAGCTGACTAAGTCCGAATCGGTCAGCATCCATGATAATCATAACCGTCGCATTTGGCACATTGACCCCAACCTCGATAACCGTTGTCGAAACCAGAATATCTGTTTTTCTCTCTTTAAAATCCTGCATAATCTGGTCTTTTTCATCACTCTTCATCTTACCGTGTAAGAGAGCAACTTTTGCTTTTTCTGCAAAATGAGCCGTCAATTCTTCCGATAAAGCAATAGCATTTTTAAGATCCAGGGCTTCAGATTCTTCAATCAAGGGCGAAATGACATAGGCTTGGGATCCTTTCTGAATCTCACTCTCTAACCAAGTCAAGACCTGGGGCAGTTGTTCATGCTTAATCCAGCGTGTTACGATTGGTTTTCGTCCCGCTGGCATCTGGTCAATAATGGAAACATCCATATCTCCAAAAGCTGTGATGGCTAAGGTCCGTGGAATCGGAGTTGCCGTCATCATAAGGACATCTGGATTTTCTCCTTTTTCCCGTAAAATACGCCTTTGTCCTACACCAAATCGGTGTTGTTCATCGATGATAATCAAACCAAGTCGAGCGTATTCCACCCCATCCTGTATAAGGGCATGGGTACCGACGATCACATCAATCTCGCCCTTAGCAATCGTTTCCAAAACCGTGCGTTTTTCTGCAGCTTTCAGTGAACCGGTTAGGAGGGCTAGTTTCAAATCTGGAAAGAGACTCTCTAAACTTTCAAAATGTTGCTCTGCAAGGATCTCTGTCGGAACCATTAGAGCTGCCTGATAACCAGCCGTTACAGCCGCGTACATCGCTAGACCCGCAACCACTGTCTTCCCACTACCAACATCCCCTTGTAAGAGTCGATTCATGTGTTGGTCCGACTTCATATCTGTCAGGATTTCTTGCAGGCTTTTTTCTTGGGCTTTGGTTAAGGCAAAAGGCAATTTCTCTTTAACGGCAGTTAGTTTTTCCTGGGACCAATTCAGGACCAATCCACTTCCGTGAATCTTATTTTCAGACTTGAGGATCTGTAATTGCATTTGGAAATAAAAGAGCTCCTCAAACTTGATTCGACGAAGGGCCTGTTTGTATTCTGCTAAATCCTTAGGAAAATGCATGGCACGAACAGCCTGACAGCGAGACATAAGTTTGTATTTATCGAGCAAGGACTGAGGGATATTTTCCTCTATCAAGAGATCTAGACCCTGGTCAAAGGCAGTTTTAATGACCTTAACAAGTCCTGCTTGACTAACTCCTTGTGCGAGACGATAGACAGGTTGGAGATCATCCTCCACTTGGGCTAAAACCTTCATGCCTGTGAGACTAGCTTTAGCACGATCCCACTTTCCAAAGACAGCCAAGGTTGCTCCTAGTTCAATCTTGTCAGCCAGGTAGGGTTGGTTAAAGAAATTGACCGCAAACACAACTTCTCCCTGTTTAAGGCTAAAGCGAAGACGATTGCGCTTAAATCCATAATACTGAACACTAGCTGGCGTTACCACCTGACCAGATAGGACAGCCTTTTCACCATCCTCTAGTTCTAGCACCTGCTTGGTCTTAAAATCTTCATAACGGAAAGGAAAGTAGAGCAAGAGGTCTTGCAGATTTTCGATTCCTATTTTGGCATATTTTTCTGCTGATTTGGGTCCCACACCAGGCAAGACATGCAAGGGTTGGTGTAAATTCATGCTACTCTCCTTTCCTTCTGTTTTTTAATAATATTCTCTCGGAATTCGATCACTGAGGAGACAAACTACCTCATAATTGATGGTTCCACGGTAAACCGCTACATCTGTTGCAGTAATCTCCTTGTCCCCGTTTGAGCCAATCAAGGTTACCTTGGTACCCAATGGATAAAGCTTAGGCAAACGAACCGTGATTTGGTCCATGGATACACGTCCTACGATGGGGCACAATTGTCCATCCACCAGAACTGAGAAATTCTGCATATCCCGTGTCCAACCATCTGCATAACCTATCGGTACCGTTGCAATGACTTGCTCACCGTCTGCTTGATAAGTTGCTCCGTAACCCATACAAGCCCCAGCTGGGACTGTTTTAACATGAACAATAGCTGACTCCAAAGTTAAGGCTGGTTTTAGTTCATAAGGCAATTCCAAAACTTGTCCACTTGGATTGAGACCATACATGGAATCTCCCATGCGAACAGCACTGAAAATAGTTTCTGCATGCCATAGAGTCGTTGCGGAGTTACTAGCATGAACCAATTCTGGTACTTCTTGCAAGCCAGCAAGTATTTCCTTGAAACACTCTAACTGTTCCTTAAAATAGCTATCCGACTCTTCATCAGCAGTTGCAAAGTGCGTAAAGATTCCCTCAATATTTGCTCCATATTCCTTGAGTAAAGTTTGAGCTTGCGCTGCCTCGCTTGCACTTCTAAAACCAATTCGCCCCATACCTGAGTCAATTTTAAGGTGAACAGTTAATCCTGATAAGTCTGACTCTGTCGCTATGAGTTTCTGGATCCATTCCAATCCAGCCACTGTCAAAGTAATAGCATACTCCTTAGCCAATGAAAGAGATTCAACCTCAGATACTCCCAAAATAAGAATTTTCTTAGAAATTCCTGCTTGACGGAGTTCGAGGGCTTCATCGATATTAGAAACGCAAAAGCCGTCAACATCATCCTGGATAGCCGTCGCAACAGCTACCGCTCCGTGTCCGTAGGCATTGGCTTTCACAACCGCCCATTTAAGAGTATCTTTAGGAATGTGCTCTCCCATTTGTTGGATATTGTAGCGGATAGCCCCCAGATCGATGAGGGCCTTGGTTGGTCTATGTGGACTAGTTTTCATAATCTTCCTCCAAAATAACACTAGCTGTCACAAACTGATCTGTATGGCTGATCGATAGCCAAACTTTTCCTGAAAACGGGGATTTGCTGAAGTAAGGAGCCCCTCTTTCATTGTTCAAAACTTCCAAGTCCTGAAAACCTAATTTCCCAATTCCCGTTCCCATAGCCTTTGAGAAAGCCTCTTTTGCTGACCAACGCCCAGCCAAATACTCGATCTGCCTACGACCTTTGAGACTGGCAAAGCGCACCATTTCCTTGTCTGTCAAGACACGCCGTGCAAATCCTTCTCTTTTTTCAACTGCATTTTGTATAGAAGCTAATGCTTCGATATCAATTCCGTGTCCAACTATCATTTTCGTCAAAAGGAGTTGAGATACCACCAACTCCATCCTTTTCACTTATTTGTTAAGGTAGTATAGATTTCTTCTACTAGGGCTACTGTATTTTCCCATCCTAGACATGGATCTGTAATAGAGCAACCAAAGATTTCTGGTTGGTTTTGGCGACCATCTGCCAAGTAGGATTCAATCATGAAACCTCGAACTGTTTTCTTAATCTTTTCATTCCAGTCACGATTGAGCAGAGCTTGACGAACAATTCGAATTTGCTCCATATATTGCTTCCCTGAATTATCATGGTTGGTATCAATCATGATAAAGGGATTTTCAAGCCCCATAGACTCGTAACGCCCGATAGCATTTAAGAGAGTTTCATAGTAGAAGTTTGGTTCATTTTTCCCATATTCATTCATAGCTCCACGAAGGATAACGTGAGCTAGGGGATTACCTGAAGTCTCAACTTCTTGTCCATGGTAAAGAAATGTTTGCTTGTTTTGTGCAGCATAGATGGCATTAAACATAACAGACAGATTTCCAGAGGTTGGATTTTTCATACCCACTGGTGCATCAATCCCTGAAGCTACAAAACGGTGTTCCTGGTCTTCTACCGAACGTGCACCCACTGCATGGTAGCTCACCAAGTCGTCAACCAAGACTAGATTGGATGGATAAAGCATTTCATCCGCTGTAGTCAATCCAGTTTCTGTAATCACTCGATAATGAAGTTGACGAACAGCCTGCAAACCATTAATCAAACTTGGTGCTTTAGAAGTATCTGGCTGATGAACCAACCCCTTGTAGCCATCTCCATTGGTACGTGGCTTGGCTGTGTAAACACGCATGACCATGAAAATCTTATCTGCAACTTTTTTCTGCAAGTCTGCCAAACGGCGAGCATACTCAAGGACTGCTTCTTCATTGTCAGACGAACAAGGTCCAATGACCAAAAGAATACGGTCATCCTTACCTGAAAGAATGTCTGCTAGTTCTTGGTCTCGGCTTTCCTTATGTTGCAAGGCTTCTGCAGACAGCTGTGTTTCCGCCTTAATCGCTTCAATATCGATTTCTTGACCTTTTTCAATAAATGCCATACTATTCTCCTAGTCTTTGGTAGATTTCGCGAACAAGAGCTTCAGTATTTTCCCATCCTAGACATGGATCGGTGATAGATTTCCCAAAGACCTCTGGTTCATTTTGACGACCGTCTTCTAGATAAGACTCAATCATGAAGCCACGAACATATTTTTTAATCTTTTCATTCCAGTCACGGTTAATCAAGGTCTGACGAACGATGCGAATCTGATCCATATACTGCTTGCCTGAGTTATCATGGTTGGTATCAATGATGATAAATGGATTTTCGAGGCCCATCTTTTCATACTGGGCAATGGTATCCATCAAATTATCGTAGTAATAGTTTGGAATGTTTTTCCCGTATTCATTGAGGGCACCACGGAGAATAGCATGCGATAGAGGATTTCCAGTCGTTTCAACTTCTTTCCCTAGGAAAAGGAAACTTTGTTTGTTTTGAGCCGCATAAATACCGTTGAACATGACATTGAGATTTCCAGACGTTGGATTTTTAAAACCTGTCGCAAAATCTGCTCCACTAGCTACAAAACGGTGTTGTTGGTCTTCAACCGAACGAGCTCCAACTGCCATGTAAGAAATCAAGTCATCTACCAAAGGAAGGTTTTCTGGGTACAACATCTCATCCGCTGTCGTCATTCCTGTTTCAGAAATAACACGGTAATGCAGGTGACGAACCGCCTTGATCCCATTGATGAGACTAGGTGCTTCTTTGGCATTTGGTTGGTGAATCAAGCCCTTATAACCATCACCATTAGTACGTGGTTTAGCAGTGTAGACACGCATCACCATAAAGACGCGGTCTTTTACTTCTTCTTGCAGTTTTGCCAAACGCTTGGCATACTCAAGAACTGCTTCTTCATTGTCAGACGAACACGGACCAATCACTAACAAAATGCGTTGATCTTCACCACGAATAATCGCTTCAAGTTCTTGATCGCGTTGTTGTTTATTGGCAAGTGCCTGTCCTTCTAATTTAGACAAACTACGAACTTCTTCAATATTAATTTTAGGGCTTTTGGCTGTAAATACCATGATTCATCCTCCTTATAAAGCAAACGGACGCCAAGCGAAAATTCACTTTTCACTAGGCATCCGCCTGAAAATTAGTCATTCTTAATGTCGTTTACCGTGACAGTTTTTAAATTTCTTACCAGAACCACATGGGCACAAGTCGTTACGCTTAACTTGGCTAAGATCCAAATCTGCAGGAAGCTCAGTCTGTTGCGCAGCAATATTACGAGTTGCTGTCGTACTGATATGACGCTCTGCTTGTGGACGCTCTTGTTCATGAATTTGTGCTTTCATCATCAAACGAGTCACATCAAACTCAATGGAACCAATCATATCATTAAACATACGGAAACCTTCGGCTTGATACTCAACGACTGGGTTATTCTGAGCATAACCACGGAGACCAACAGCATTACGTAACTGATCAAGAGCATCAATATGGTCTGTCCACTTGTTGTCTACAACACGTAGAATCAAGACTTTTTGGAATTCTTTAACAGCTTCCTCATCACGAAGCTTAGCAACTTGGCTATCGTAGACTTTCAAGGCACGTTGGTAAAGTTCATCTTTGATCGCTTGGTCTGACAAACCTTCTAGGTCTGAAAGTGAAATTGAATCTTCTGGAAGCAAGTTGTATCTTGCAAAATTCAAGATAGCTTCTAGTTTTTCATCTTGTTTAGCACGCGCATGATTATCAACAACACGATTAATAGTGCGTTTAATCATTGCATGAATCTCAGGAGCCAAGTCGCGATCAGCAGTGATGACATCGTAACGTTGTGAGTAGATAATCTCACGTTGCTCACGCATAACATCATCGTATTGAAGGACTTGTTTACGTGTGTCGTAGTTGTTTCCTTCAACACGTTTTTGTGCTGCTTCAACCTGACGTGTCAACATACGAGATTTGATCGCTTCGTCTGACATATTGAGACGTTCAAAGACACCCTTCAAGCGTTCTGAACCGAAACGTTTCATCAAATCATCTTCAAGAGAAAGGTAAAATTGAGATTCCCCTGGGTCCCCTTGTCGTCCTGAACGTCCACGAAGCTGGTTATCGATACGACGACTTTCATGGCGTTCTGTACCAATGACACAAAGTCCACCAAGTTCACGAACACCTTCACCTAGCTTAATATCAGTACCACGACCGGCCATGTTGGTCGCGATTGTAACTGCACCACGTTGGCCAGCATTCATGATGATTTGAGCTTCTTTATAGTGGTTCTTGGCATTCAATACTTCGTGAGGAACTCCTGCAGCTACCAATTTTTTAGAAATATAATCACTGGTTTCAACAGCAACAGTACCTACCAAGACTGGTTGACCTTTTTGGTAGCGAGCTTTTACATCTTCAACAACAGCCTTAAATTTAGCTTCAAGACTAGCATAAAGTACGTCTGGATGGTCAATACGTTGAACTGGACGGTTTGTTGGGATTGGAATAACACGAATATTATAGATTTCGCGGAACTCCTCTTCCTCTGTCTTACCAGTACCTGTCATCCCTGACAATTTCTTATACATACGGAAGAGGTTTTGGTAGGTAATAGAAGCTGAAGTCTTGGTTTCATCTTGGATTGGCACACCTTCTTTTGCTTCAATAGCTTGGTGCAAACCATCAGAATAACGACGACCTTCCATGGTACGACCGGTAAATTGGTCGACAATCAAGATTTCCTGCTCTTCGCTGACCACATAGTCAATATCAAGAATCATGATGTAGTTAGCACGAAGGGCATTGTCTATAAAGTGAGTCAAGGCTACGTTTTCGATATCGTAGAGATTTTCTAGTTTGAAGTAGCTTTCAGCCTTGTCAATACCAGAATCAGACAGACCAATTGTCTTAGACTGAATATCAATGATATAGTCATCCTTATCCAAAGACTTCACAAAATGGTCAGCCATATGGTAGAGTTGACTGGTTTCAACTGCATTGGCTCCTGAAACGATCAAAGGAGTACGAGCTTCGTCGATCAAGATTGAGTCAACCTCATCGACCAAGGCGTAGTTGAGTGGACGTTGAACCATATTTTCGGCACGAACGACCATGTTATCACGAAGATAATCGAAACCAATCTCTGAGTTTGTTGAATAAGTGATATCACACTCATAAGCTTCTTTTTTCTCCATTGGAGATTTGGCTGCCAAGTTGATCCCAACTGACAAGCCGAGCCATGAGTACAACTCACCCATCTCAGTCGCGTCACGTTCTGATAGGTATTCATTGACCGTAACTACGTGAACACCTTTACCTGAAAGGGCGTTAAGGTATACTGGCATAGTCGCTGTCAAGGTTTTCCCCTCACCAGTACGCATCTCAGGAACGTCACCATGGTGAAGAACGATTCCCCCCATAACCTGAACCTTATACGGGAAAAGACCAAGAACACGCTTAGCTCCCTCGCGTACAACAGCAAACGCCTCATACAAAAGTTGGTCAAGAGTCTCACCATTTTGATAGCGTTGTTTGAATTCTTCTGTTTTTGCTTTCAATTGCTCGTCTGTTAACGCAGCCATTTCATCTTCATATTTGAGGACTTTATCAGCCATCTTTTCTAGGCGGCGGAGTTCCCCTTTATCATTTTCGATGATTGTTTTTAATAAATTTGCCATTTTTTTCCTTACTTTAAATTCTGAATATTTTAGAATGTTCTTTTTATTGTAGCATATTTGCCCAATTTTTTCAAGAAATATTCCGTTTTCCCTTAGGGCAAAAAAGGGCTAATCATCGAGATTAGTTCCCTTAAAATTCCTCCTCTTAGCTTCATTTTTCCTAATTTGAACTTCTACTCAACTTCAGCATTGAGAAACGAAGCATCCTTCAGTTATTAGGCACTAATTTCCTCAGTTCTCTCAAGGAAGATTAGCCTTATTCTTTTCCAACTTCAATTTTTTCATAAATTTTAGACAAGTATAAACTATCCAGTCATTGAGTAAGGATAAAAAGACTAAAACTATCCATATCAACCACCTAGCTAAATCCTTGGGTTCTAGTAAAATAAAATTAAATAAGATTAGCGAAAAAAGAGTGAAAGCTAGACTAAACAAGGCCATGAGAGGTAAATAAATCCAGTAAAAGTAGTAAAGGAGTGAAAAGTGTTTTCTTCCTGGTCGTGCCTTCCTTTGCCAACTAAAAAAGAAAAAATAGGGCACTAAAATCAACAATTGTAGCAACTTCTCCATCTCATCACCTCCAGAACTGTTTCCTATTTTTATTATAGCAAAAAGACCTGGAAAGTAGTTTCCAGATCTTGCAATTCTTAGAAATAAACGGCCAGTCTACTGTTTTGATGTAGAAGTACTAAAGTCAACCTTTGGAGCTGTCTTGGCTTCTTCGCTTTCTTTGAAGGTTTCTGCTTCTTTAAAGTTCATCATATTAGCAAAGAGAACAGTTGGGAAGCTTCTTAATTTTTGATTGTAGTCAGTTGCTGCCTGGTTGTAATCCTTGCGGGCTACAAAAATACGATTTTCGCTTCCAGCCAACTCCGTCATGAGTTGTTCCACATTTTGATTGCTCTTAAGCTCAGGATAGTTCTCTGTCAACACAAGTAGGCGTGAAATAGCTGAACTCAACTCACCTTGAGCCTCTTGGTTTTCCTTTGAAGTAACAGAGCCATTCCCAATTTTTGCACGTGCTTCTGCAATCTGGGTGAAGACCTCTGTCTCATGGTTCATTTGTCCCTTTACAGACTCTACCAAATTTCCAATCAAGTCTGAACGACGTTGAAGAGCTGTCGCTACATTTGCTTGAGCTTGTTCTACCTTGGTCTGTTCGGAGACAAGACCGTTATAAGTACCTACAACCGAGCAACCTCCCAGCAAGATAATGGCTAGTAAAATGCTCAATACATAAATGATTCCTTTATTTTTCATATCTAAACCTACTCATTTCTTTAAATTTTATACTGACATTACCAATCATCAGATGAACCTCCACCATCAAAGCCTCCGCCGTCCCAGCCACCAGAAGAATCTGAACCTGAGTCTGACCAAGACGAATCCGAATCGGATGAGTCACTAAACCACCAGCCACCGTCAGAGGAATCTCCTCCTCGGCCACCGCCGCCTCCTCTAATAATGGCTATAAATATGATAATGAAATAAATGATTATCCCGACTCCGAACACATTGTCCATAGGATCACTGTTCTTACGATGACTAGACGAGCTACTATTTCGACTCGATTTTTTACCACTGATGCTATCAGAGTAACGTCTGATTTTGGCGGAAGCATCTGCAAACGACGTTTCATCAGATGAAAAGGTTCCACTTCCCTTATAAAACTGATTATCCAAAGCTTTGGCAATCGCTAGAATCCCCTTACTATAGTCCCCATTTTTAAAATCTGTACGACTGGCTGCCAGGATCTGCTTGGTTTGGTAGTCTGTTATTCTAATTGCGGTATTATTACTTGTTTCAATCCTTGATTTACGATCTTGAACAGCTACCACAATCAAACTTCCAAAATTATCTCCTGAATAACCTATTTTCCAGGCTCTAGCCGTCTCATTAGCGACCGTTTCAATGTTTTCTCCTTCTAAACTGTCCACGATATAAACTCCCACTTGAAGCTTTTCTGCCTTTTTACTATTAGCTTCATTCAAATCACGAATTTGTGTGATAGTGTCCTCTGTCAAATAATGATTTGGATCGTAGATACCATAGTCTGGTTTTTCAGGTGCTGTGAATGCTGATAAGAAGAGAAATACCATCAGCAATCCAAGGATACGCGCCAAGAAACTTTTCTTTAACAATCTATATTTTTTCATAATAACCTCCCTGTGTAAGGAAAATTGTTTAGAGAATTATAGCATTTTGATTTTTACAAAGAAAGTACATTTTCATTACAAATCTATGACAAAAACTAAGAAAATGATGTTTTTTTGATGACAAATCGGACTCTCTATTCTGCATTAAATGGTCTAAATTCCCACCATATTGACTGCAATCTCTAGAAGGAATAATCAGAAGCACTCGGAACCAATCTTAGATAAATTTTGGATCTGTTGACAAGCCTTATTTCTTGGCATTATAGTTCATAAGATTTGCATTTCTTGATATCCAACAACTCATGACAAAAGAGAGGCTTTGAGAGGGAGGAATTCCTCTGTACTACACCCCCGAAAAATTTAACTTTCGGGGTCTATACATTCTTAAATCTACTAGTCTTTGTATTCTTGTGGAGAGAAATTTTTATTTTACAATATAATAAAAAATATAGTCATCAATATATTTATCTACTGATCAAACATTTTTAACCTTTTTTCCGTTATTCTCAAAATTTTCGAAATCACTTGATGAATTTATGATGTTTTAGCACTCTCTGTTAGGGGGGCTAATTCACTGGGTAATTTATTTTCAAAATAAATATAGGCTTCATCTGTCGTAGCGTTCAAATTATCTATTCACATGCTTTTTATAGTGAAAACTTCTACATCCTACGCGATAATCTATCTCAAAATAATAATAATGATCTCTGCCGTCCTTGGCATTTTCCTTGTTCAAGACAAAGTAGTCCTTTTGGTTGATAGCCATGGTTCGCAGAATATCATCAATCAAGAAAGTCAAGGGTACATTCATGGCAGAGTATTTTTGGAAATCTTCCTCAAAACGAATGTAGTCATCTGAGAAGTAATCCATCTGCAATTTGTTTTCATATAACTCTTTTCTAGTCATCAACTTCCTCCTGACAAAGTTGGATTGTGAGAATATCATCTACCCTTATTAATCGATAGCCTTCATCCGTTCTAACAGAGATTTCTTCGGGGGATAATGCTCTTACTTCACCCAATATCGTGCCTTTATGATTTTTCTCCTTGACAACAAAAGAGCCTTTTTGTCGTCCAACGTAGAGCTGGGAAAGCAGCAACAATTTCTCAACTGGATTCAAATCTGTTGATAAATCGACACGATTTTTTTCTGCACTGAGTGAACTCGTATGCTCCGATAGAAAAAAGCCCATCCACTTCTGCATGCCTGGATCTTGATAATCCCTCGCGGATTGGAAGGGCAAATAAGAGCGATCAATCATTTTAGTCCATCTAATCCTCCAGCAGAGTGCCCTCCGATCAGCTTACTTCTGGCAATACTTCTCGATGCATCCTCTAAGGCAGTTGCCTTCAAAAGGGAAGTAAAGCCGAATTGTTCTCGAATGGAATCAATGGCAGTCTGGAGCCTTTCTTCTTTTTCTAGCTTGTCAACATCATCAAAAAGGGAAATTAAAGAAAAGGACTCGTCCATCAATCCTGAATAACTAACGGCTACACTCCTGACAGCTCCAGAAGTATATTTGCTATGGAATAATTTCAGTACATAACTGACTAAAAGACTGGTATTATTGGTCGGCTCAACCTTCATCTGGGTATGGATGGAGCGTTTTTGTTCCTGCTTAGAAAATCCAAGATGAATAGACACAACTGTCGTCTTCTTTCTGGCCCGTCGAAGCCTGATAGCCACCTGCTCAGCCATCTCTCGGAAGATAACTTCGATATCTCGCTGCTTGACATAGTCTCTCGGTAAAATTTGCGAATTGCCTAAGCCGTGAGATTTTGGCTTATAAGGCTTATGAACATTACTCTCATCTATTCCATTGGCATGAAACCACAAGCGTAGTCCAGCTTGGCCAAGCTCCTTCTTCAGGACATCAGGATTGCTATTGGCTAATTCCTTAATCGAATAGATTTCCAAGCTATTTAAGCGCTTCTCCATCCGATGCCCAATCCCCCAAAAGTCGGTCATCTTTGGAATGGACCAGACCTTATCCTCCACATCTTGGTAAGACCAATTGGCTCGCATAGTCGGTGTGTGCTTGGCTTCATTATCCAAGGCCAACTTAGCAAGCAGAGGATTAGCGTTAGACATGCCGACTGTCGAGTAAATCCCGGTCTGCCGCCAGATATCTCTCTGGATACGAGCCGAAAGCATGTCCAGCTTATCTTTACGAGAAATCTGCTGATCTGGGACAAAATAATTGAGCGAACTGGTTAGATCAATAAAGCCTTCATCAATTGAATAAGGATAAATATCATCTGGACTGCCATAGTTCTGAAAGATTCGTTGGATTTCCATATTAACTGCGATATACTTGTCCATCCGAGGAGGGACAATGACGCTCACCCGAGCCCAATCCTCGATAAATTTCACATAAGCTGAACCCGTAGGTAGGCCTTGTTTCTTAGCATTGTAGTAGGAAAATTTGCGCGTCTTGATATCAAAAGGCAGGTCATGAGCACGGCCTACATTTGCTTTTCCAAAGACCTTTTTAAACATAGGCGAGGAGGCAAGAATAAGCCCAACAGAATTATCCGCCCGACTCATAACACAAAGGGAAGTTTTAAGAGGATGAAGCCCTCTTTCCACACACTCAACACTGGCATAAAAGGACTTCATATCGACAAAGGCAATATCACTTTTGGGCTCTCTGGAATAATCAAAGTAGCCCATAGACTATCCCTCCATTGGCACAAAATTACCCACGATAATGCCTACAATCCTCGGATCTTCTTCATAAGAGATGAAAATATCCTTGTATTTAGGATTGATAGAGACCAGACGTAAACCATCTTCTTCTCGATAGACCCGTTTGATATAGGTCTGGTTATTGCAAACCACTGCATAGACAGCACCGTCGTAATCAAACCCAGTCTCCCGAATCAGAGCCACGGAACCATTTTGATATTTGGGTTCCATAGAATCCCCTGATACCCAGGATGCAAAATCATGAGCCAGTTCTTCATTGAAATAAACCGTGTCAAAGTTTCGATCATCATAAACTGAAGCTCCGATACCAGCTGACATACGTTCGTAGACATGATACTCGAAAAGTTTTTCTGAAATAAGCATCACCTTCTTGGCTTGTTCTTCTTGAGCCAGATCGCGAGCATAGACCACTACCTTCTCTTTTCCTTGATTAGAGAGGCTGTTATAGAGACGGACAATTTCGATTTGGGTGAAATAACCTTTTGGCACTTTTAAAATCTCTTCTAGCTGTCTAACCTTTTCTTCGGAAGGTTCCTTGACTCCACGTTCCCAAGCTGAATAGGCCTGAAAACTAATCCCAAGCTGCTCTGCAATCTCCTTTTGTGTTAGCTTTAGCTCTTTTCTCCGAGCCTTAAGTTTTTCTGGTTGGTACATGTTTTACCTCCTAGTCTGATGTTTTCATTGAAGGTTGACTCTATTTTTTAAAATTCAACCATTTTGGTTTAGTTTTATTATATAAAAAAAGTAGACGAATGTCTACTGGGAATGTTGAGTTTTGGCAAACGACTGGTAATGATGATGCTATAGATTCCTTATCTCAAATATCGCCGTATGAATCCACTCGTTATTCATTTGAAAGTCATTTTCTATGATTTTACTAAAGGTGAAACCGTTTTTTAAAAGCACTCTCTGAGAAGCCAGATTGTCCCTTGCCGTTCCTGCAATGATTTTATGTAAACCATAAGTATGAAATGCCTTGTCTAAAACGAGTTTAACTGCTTCGCTTGCATATCCTAAATTAGTAACATTTTCTCCGATCCTATATCCAAGTTCTGCTGTTTTTCGATCATCCTCTAAGACACTTAAATTGATTCTTCCGACCATAGTACCTTGTGCATCTCTAATAAGATGCATGTAGACATCATGATTCTCTTGTTCCCTTAACAATTCCCTTGTAATTTCTTTAAAACCTTCTGAATCAAAATAGGTAGCTGGTCTAGGAGGTAAATTCCACTCAAAATACTCCCGATTTTCTTTTTCAAAAGAATAAACATCTATGCTATTTTCTTCAGACATCAGCTCTAAACTTATCATTGTAAAACATTTCCTATCGTTCTCTAGATTCAAATTTACTCATATTTACACAAAGTGACATTTACAGAATTTAAAGACATATCTTTATCTTTTCATATCGTATATACATTATAACACAACATACTCTGAACAAAAATAATACCCGTCAAGGTCCTCATAAATTCCAACATCTTGCTAAACAGGCTGGAATGAGCTTAGAAGCTATTTCCGAAGCTCTAACACATAGCGACACAGGTACAACACAGATTTATGTCAATACTTCTAATGTAGTCCCTATGGCAGTCGGTGAATTTGCCTTAAAGTCTCTAAAACAATAAGGTTAAAATAAGGTAAACTTTGAGGTGAACTTTTTCAAAAAACATAAAAAAAGCACCCATGAGGTAAACTCTTGAGTGCTTTGAAACGTTGATATAATAGTGTTGATTAACGTTTTGAGAATTGTGAAGCTTTACGAGCTTTCTTAAGACCTGGTTTGGAAAGTATGAATTTCAGTTGGACTAAAAACAGCGTAATATCAAGACTTTTCTCCGCTTTTATAAAAGCGTTTTTCCAATCAAATTCAACTAATTTTATCTAAATGGTGTGGATTTTACCCCCAAAATTACAGAGAATGGAGCTGATAAACACTAAACGTTCACACCATTAGTTAAATGATTTTTTTCATCATTTTTCTTAGATGATAGAACTTCTAATTTATTTCTTATTCAAGCAAAAACAACCTGCTATAAGTAAGAAAGAGGAAGATACAAGAAAAACACGGCGTAAAAACCGATTCAGTTCATTGTCCTCAATCCTTGTCTGCTTCATTTTCTTTTACGAGATCGTTTTGTGAATCTTTTTCAGAGAGTTTTTGATCAATATACTTGTCAATGTTTTCATAAAATTCCTTGGTCGCTTCACTATCTAATGTTGGCGAGTTCTGAACTTGATTCACTTTCAATTGAACAGATTGAATACCGTAAGAGGCTTGTTTTTGGTGGAGTGTTTCTAATTCTTCTTCTGAAATCGGATCTCCAACAACCGTCAAGACCAATTCATTGTTACTTGACTTGTAGACTTGATTAATAACCGTATAATTGGCGAACTCTTTTCCTACAAACTGTTTGATCCCTTCTTTGCGCGCTTGTTCTATTGTCAGAGTAACTGCCGAATAGCTAGCTGGAAGAATCAACAATACAATCAAAGAAATCAAGCCAATTCTCATTTTAATGCTCAGCTCTTTAAATGAAGTTAAAGGAGATTTTCTCATCAAAATTCTTGTTCCAACAATGTTGGCTAGCATGATAAAGACACAGTTGATCAAGAAAAGATAGAGAGCCCCCAATAAAAATCGTACATTCCCATTAGCTAAACCATAGCCAGCAGTACAGATAGGCGGCATCAAAGCTGTAGCAATGGCTACTCCTGGCACGATATTGTTTGCTTCTTTTTTCCTTGAACCGATCACACCAGCAATCCCACCAGCAATAGCAATGAGAACATCCCAAATGGTTGGAGAGGTTCGTGCGATCAACTCGCTACTTGCATAAGACAAGGGAGAAATCCAGAAATACAGAGTCGAGACAAGCAAACTGACCAACACTTGAGTCAATAAAACCTCTAGAGATTGCTTGATTAAACGCGTATCAAAAATAGCTAAACCGAATCCCAGTCCAACAATCGGTGTCATGAGAGGTGAAATTAACATGGCTCCAATAATAACAGCTGTTGAATTCATATTTAGACCGATAGAGGCAATAAAAATTGCACACATCAAAATCGCTGTATCTCTCAATCGAACATGAAGGTCATCGTATAATTTCTCACGGTATTCCCGTGTTGAATAATTGGCAGTCATTTGTCCTCTCCTCTTTCCTTATTTAAATCGGTATAATAATTAATAATAACAGCTGATAAACAGCCAAAAAATATGAGCCCATAAATCGTCAAGAAGACACTGGTAATCCTTCCAATCAAGGTCACAGCTAGGAGATCCCCGTAGCCGACAGTCGTCGAAGTCACAAAAGCATACCAAAGACCGTCTCCGTAATTTGTGATAGCAGGTTCAACTAGGAAAAGCACGCCTCCTGACCCAAAAACAAAGGTCACAAAACTCAGAGCAAACCGAGTAAAACCCGTAACCTGTATAATATGCCATAACATTTTTAAACGTCTCATTTGTTCTCCTTATTCATACTAGCTCCTGACCGAGCCGTTTTTTCCAATAATCAAAGTGAAGATAGGACATGATCTCCATCAGAGAAAGATAGACAAACTGATAGATCTGATTTAAGCTGATTATCAACTGATATTGTTTGAAAAATGACTGGAAGAAAGACCAGATATGACTGTCTTGAATCAGTCCCTTCTTAACATCAGACAGGATATTAGCTAAAGCTCCCAAGGACTGAAACGGTAAATCCTTGACATTTATATAGATCCGGTCCACCACATCATTCAGACTGGTATCTTGGATGGCATGAAATTCTCCAAAGAGAACTCCTGCCGCTCCAAGAGTAGAAACAAATTCCACCAAATAATTTCTGAGGAAATTTTCTCAACCTTTTCCCATAATGTGTTTAGTGCCATCCATAACGATCCCAACCAGAAAAAGGAAAGAAAACAAGCAAAGAAATTTTGCCGTAAATCCCAAAAAGCTTCAAGACTTGGTGTTGTTGGTTTTTCTAACTCTAAAATCAAGATGGTCATAATAATTGCTAGAACAGCATCTGTCAATACAATTAATCTGTCTTTCTTCATCGGATTGCATCCCCTTTCTTTTTTGTAACATTCTATCTTATCGCATAATATTGGATATTCTTTCATAATCCGACTACAAACAAAAATAAACCAAAAAGTCTGTCCCTATTATGCTATATTTAACTCTAGAAGTATTCATCCATCTAATTAATAAATATATCATATTTCACAATAAATGAATACTATCAAAGATTCATCCCCTTTCACTTCATCATTTAGTGTTGCTTAGATTTATCAAAAACAACCAAATTTGTATTAATTTCAAGTATCACCTAGTTACAAAAATTTGGGGTGAACAGAAAAAGCATCCCGTATTTTTGATACGAAATGCTTTCAATAAGTTTAAATAAGTTTTAACGTTTACTAAATTGTGATGCTTTACGAGCTTTTTTCAAGCCTGGTTTGGAAAGTATGGATTTCAGTTGGACTAAAAACAGCGTAATATAACGGCTTTTCAGAACTATATCTACTAATTAATTTCATAAAATATGAATCAATATCTTTAAAATAGGGGAATAGTTTAGGTCTGTAAGAATTAACTTATACACTTACAAGGTTTATTCTGATCGACTTTATAACTGTCTACGAAAAAAAGACAGAAATGAGAGATTGAGTGTGGGGAAAAAACTATTAGGTGTAGTTTCAATACTTCTACTAATGCTTTTGCTTATATTTAATGCAAGTAAATAGTCAATTCGTCCGAGCATTTCCTTCTCCATCTCCGTAGCAGAAAGTTGAGTTTATTTAACAAACTGATAAAATAATAGAGAAACTAGTTATTTCGAGGCCCAATCATGAACCTATCAAACGTATTTCAAAAATTATCCCCAAATACTCCCATCTTACAAGCTACCTTTGGTCTGGAGCGCGAATCTCTACGAATCAATACTGAAGGCCGTGTCGCTCAAACGCCACACCCTGAAAAATTGGGTTCTCGCAGTTTCCATCCCTATATCCAGACAGATTATAGCGAACCTCAACTAGAGCTCATTACACCGGTAGCACAGTCGACCACGGAAGCTCGTCGCTTCCTCGGGGCCATCACCGATGTGGCTATTCGCTCAATGGATAAGTCAGAATATCTTTGGCCTTTATCCATGCCACCTGTGATTGTAGAAGAAGAGATTCAGATTGCCCAGTTGGAAAGTGACTACGAGTATCAATACCGAGTTGGTTTGGCAGAACGCTACGGCAAATTGCTCCAGTCCATATCTGGAATTCACTATAATTTTGGACTCGGAAAAGATCTGACCCAGCAGCTCTTTGAAGTCAGTGACTATGACGATTTACTGACCTTCAAGAATGCCCTCTATCTCAAGTTAGCTCAGAACTTCTTGTGTTATCGCTGGCTCTTGACCTACCTTTACGGAGCAAGCCCGCTAGCAGAAAAAGGGTTTTTGACAGATGAAATTGGTTGCGTGCGGTCGATTCGTAACTCCAACTACGGCTATGTCAATGCCCCCGATGTTCACATTTCCTTCTCTTCACTGGAGCAATACGTGACCGACATCGAAAACGCTGTTGGATCTGGGCAACTGTCCTCTGAAAAAGAATTTTACTCTGCCATCCGTTTACGCGGTGCTAAGACTAGCCGGGACTTTTTGACTAAGGGCATCTCCTATCTAGAGTTCCGCAACTTTGACCTCAACCCCTTTGAGCCACTGGCAATCAGCCAAGAAACACTAGACACCACCCACCTCTTTGCACTCGCACTCTTGTGGCTAGACGACATGGAGCAAGTCGACGAAGAATTGGCAGTAGCTGCTACTCTCAACAACCAAATCGCTCTCAGCCATCCCCACACACCACTTCCTAAAGAGGCTGACCCTAAACCTATCGTGACAGCCATGAAGGACATCGTCGCTCACTTTGGACTGGATGACTATTATAGCCAGCTTATCACTAAGGTGGAGGCCTCTCTTCTTGATCCACGTTTGACCCTTTCTGGAAAAATAGCAGAGCAGGTTGAAGAAGGGTCCCTTGAAAAATTTGGCCAACAACAAGGACAAGCCTTTCATGACTATGCTTGGACAGCACCTTATGCCCTCAAAGGCTATGAAAACATGGAACTCTCCACCCAAATGATTCTCTTTGACGCCATTCAGCTGGGCTTGAACGTAGAAATTTTAGATGAGGAAGACCAATTTCTCAAACTCTGGCATGGTGACCATGTGGAGTACATTAAAAATGGCAACATGACATCCAAAGATAACTACGTAATTCCACTGGCCATGGCTAATAAGGTTGTGACCAAAAAGATTTTGGACAAGGCTGGTTTTCCAGTACCTGCGGGAGCAGAATTTGCTAACAAGGACGATGCCTTGCGGTACTACGGACAAATAGCCAACTCTGCTATTGTTGTCAAACCCAAATCCACCAACTTCGGTCTGGGCATTTCCATCTTCCAAGAGCCAACAAGCCTTTCTGGCTATGAAAAAGCCCTAGACATCGCCTTTTCGGAAGATAGCCATGTGCTAGTCGAGGAGTTTGTGGCAGGGACCGAGTACCGTTTCTTTATCTTGGATGGAAAATGCGAGGCTGTCCTGCTCCGCGTCGCGGCCAATGTCGTAGGCGACGGAAGCTCAAGCATCCGAGAATTAGTCGAAAAGAAAAACCAAGACCCTCTGCGTGGTCGCGACCATCGCTCACCTCTTGAAATCATCAATCTGGGTGATATTGAATTACTCATGTTGGAACAGCAGGGTTACACACCTGATACAGTCTTGCCTAAAGGTAGCCAAACCTTTCTGCGTGGTAATTCTAATATCTCAACTGGAGGCGACTCCATTGACATGACTGACCAGATGGGCGAGAGTTACAAACAACTAGCTGCCGATATGGCGACTGCTATGGGGGCTTGGGCCTGTGGAGTCGATTTGATTATCCCAGACTACACCAAGCCTGCTAGTAAGGAGCTACCAAATTGCACCTGTATCGAACTCAACTTCAATCCTGCCATGTACCTGCACGCCTATACTTACGTAGGGCCAGGACAACGTATCACACCGAAAATTTTACGGAAGTTGTTTGGAGAGATATGAGAATAAGATCAGAGATTTTCTGAGCTTACTTTTTTATATTTGATAAATGGTAAAATATAGTGCAACAAAAAACTCATAGAGCCCAATCTCGTGTAAACTGTAAGTAACCACACTAAACAGAACACGGGAGAAATCTATAAGCTACCATCATATTACCATAATTGAGCGAATTAAGATAGAGACTTACCTAGAATTAGGTCTCAAACCCTGCCAAATAGCTAGAAAATTAGGCGTTCACAAATCAACCTTCTCAAGAGAATTAAGTGTGGTAATGACACTTACTCTGCACAAGCAGCACAAACACACAATGAACAATTGGCGAAGCAGAAGGGAAGAAAATCGAGTTAGACTCCTGTGAATTGAAGTAGGAAATTAAAGAGCGATTACAATCTTCATGGTCTCCAGAACAAATTTGTAGTCGTTATCAACTTGAAAATAGGTCCATGGTGTCCTTCAAAATCCAATTTGTAAAATTAAGCTAGAAAAAAGCATCTCGTATTTTTGATACGAAATGCTTTTAATAAATGTAAATAAGTTTTAACGTTTACTAAATTGTGACGCTTTACGGGCCTTTTTCAAGCCTAGTTTGGAAAGTATGGATTTCAGTTGGACTAAAAACAGCGTAATACCAAGGATTTTCTGAACAATATCTACTTTTTAATTTCATAAAATCTGAATCAATATTTTTAAAATAGGGGAATAGTTTATAAGCATTAAAATAATACACCTAACTTTGGTCACCGTTTTTTAGTTATTCACTCTTTTTTCGTATAGTGTTTTTAAAGTTATGATGTAAAATGCCGCAATTAAAACACTATACATCATAATCGGAGGATAGACAATTAAGGATAGAATCAATCCCACTCCTTTAATTATTAGGTCAGGTATCAATGACTTTCTATATTGTGCGGTAGCTTCAAGTAATTCTTTCTGATCTATATTGGGTTTATCAATTACTTTATGTAAAAACCAGTTTGCTACCGTTGAAACAATAACGATCAGTCCATAAAAGAGCTGTGCCGTATGATTCATGAAATGACTACTAACTATTCCAGTAGCGTAGGGCATAAATGAAACAAAAAATAAAAGAAACAAATTCCACCAAACAATTTGTTGAGAAATTTTCTCAACCTTTTCCCATAATGTGTTTAGCGTCATCCATAACGATCCCAACCAGAAAAAAGAAAGAAAATAAGCAAAGAAATTTTGCCGTAAATCCCAAAAAGCTTGAAGACTTGGTGTCGTTGGTTTTTCTAATTCTAAGATTAGGATAGTCATTATAATTGCTAGAACCGCATCTGTCAATGCAATTAATCTATCTTTCTTCATCAGATTACATCGCCTTTCATTTTGTAGCATTCTATCTCATCGTATAATATTTATTAATCTTAAATATTGGATAGTCACTTCATATTTTGAGTACAAACAAGATACACTAAAAAGCATGTATCTGTCATATTTTATTTAACTTTAGAAATATTCATCCATCTAATCAATAAATATATCATATTTCACAATAAATGACTACTATCAAAGATACATTTTCTTTCAGATTTCTTCCTTTTCAACTTGGCTAACTTGACCTGCATTACCTAGGTCGCTTTGCTTTAAATTATACTTTTTTCTTAAACATTTGATACGAGTAGGTATTTCTTGTGAGTAATTTTCATCAAAAAATTTCATAGATAAGTCCTATATATAATCATGGTAAAGTAGTAAAAATAGTTGTTATCCTAGTTGATTAAAAAAGTCTTTGATTTCCTCATCTTTTATAAAATAATATATAATTTTCCCCTCTCTTCTAGTATCCAAGATATTTTGATTGGCTAGTTTACGAAGATGGTGGGAGGCAGATGCCATACTGAGATTTAGTAAACAGGCTATATCACAGACACAGAGTTCTTCAACAGCAAGGAGATAAAAGATGATATTTATCTGTTTATTATCGGTAAACTTTGATAAAATACGAAGTGATTTTTGGACTTTTTCCTTTTCAAGGTAGTTCGTTGCGGTTGTAACGTTTTGTTGATTTATAATATTCACTTGGCATATACTATCTTTTTTCATAATTTTTTCTCCTAGCCGAACACAGTCCTTAGCATGTCAAAGCTGTTGTTTTCAATCAGGATATACATCCCCAATCCTAAATAAACAACGGCAATAAACCATCTGCTATATTTCTCCAAAGTTTCTCCAACAGAAGGGACTTGTGCCAATTTTTGGGCAGAAAAAACCAAGAGATAAATCATGACTAGAA
>NZ_AJML01000040.1:0-66136 GCF_000259525.1 Streptococcus sp. SK140
GATGCTGTCAAAAGTATATGTTTCACGCGCTTCAACATCACGAAGTGTAAAGATTGGGCCATTTTCTTCATCATGGTTAAAAGCAACTTCAGCTACAACAACTCCCTCGCGCTCAAAGTTACGTTTTAAGTTACCACCATCTTTTGTCATTGCTTCTAGGCGGTTGATGATTCTAACCAAATGTGATTCCATTTTGATTCTCCTCCATTTCTTATCGTTACTATTTTACCATAAAGAGTATCCACTTGACTAGAAAAAACTAAGATTTCTCACTATTTCTGTTTTCTTTGAAATTTTATTGAAAATAAAAGGAAAAAGATTGCATTTTTATTCAAAACATGTTATACTCATACAAGTTTTAAGTTAGAAATTAGAAAGTAGTGGATTTATGAATTTTTCTTTTTTACCTAAATATCTGCCATATTTTAACTATGGTGCTCTTGTAACAGTCTTGATCTCTGTTTTGGTTGTCTTTTTGGGGACAATTTTAGGGGTAGTCTTGGCTTTTGCTCAACGTTCTAAAATAAAGCCCATAGCTTGGCTTGCCAATGTTTATATTTGGATTTTCCGTGGAACACCTATGATGGTTCAGATCATGATTGCTTTTGCTCTTATGCATATCAATGCCCCGACTATTCAAATTGGAGTTTTGGGAGTTGATTTTTCACGTTTGATTCCAGGGATTATCATTATTTCTATGAATAGTGGTGCCTATGTATCAGAAACAGTTCGTGCTGGTATCAATGCAGTACCTAAAGGACAATTAGAGGCGGCTTACTCTCTAGGGATTCGTCCTAAAAATGCCATGCGCTATGTCATCTTGCCACAGGCTATCAAGAATATCTTGCCAGCCTTGGGGAATGAGTTTATTACCATTATCAAGGATAGTTCACTCTTGTCAGCAATCGGTGTTATGGAATTGTGGAATGGAGCTACTACGGTGTCAACAACCACCTACTTGCCTTTAACTCCACTTTTATTTGCAGCCTTTTACTACTTGATTATGACCTCTATCTTGACACTAGCCTTGAAAGCTTTTGAAAATCGTATGGGACAAGGAGAGAAAAAATAATGACTGAAACGCTTATAAAAATTGAAAACCTTCATAAAAGCTTTGGAAAAAATGAAGTTTTAAAAGGTATTGATCTTGAAATCAAAAAAGGGGAAGTTGTGGTCATTATCGGACCATCTGGTAGCGGTAAGTCAACCCTCCTTCGCTCTATGAATCTCCTCGAAGAAGCGACAAAAGGAAAGGTTATCTTTGAAGGAGTAGACATTACAGATAAGAAAAACGACCTCTTTGCCATGCGTGAAAAGATGGGAATGGTTTTCCAACAGTTCAATCTCTTCCCCAATATGACAGTGAAGGATAACATCACGCTTTCTCCTATCAAGACCAAAGGGGAAAGTAAGGAAGTTGCTGAGAAGAGAGCGCATGAGCTCTTGGAAAAAGTTGGTTTACCAGATAAGGCAAATGCTTATCCACAAAGTTTGTCTGGTGGGCAGCAACAACGTATCGCTATTGCTCGTGGTCTTGCCATGGAACCAGATGTCCTACTTTTTGATGAACCGACTTCTGCCCTAGACCCAGAAATGGTAGGGGAAGTACTAGCGGTTATGCAAGAACTTGCTAAGTCAGGAATGACTATGGTCATCGTGACGCATGAGATGGGCTTTGCGCGTGAAGTGGCAGACCGCGTCATCTTTATGGCTGACGGTGTTGTTGTCGAAGATGGAACTCCAGAGCAAGTCTTTGAACAAACCCAAGAACAAAGAACCAAGGATTTCTTGAGTAAGGTTTTGTAAGAATATCATGAAAAGCTCCAAGTGGGCTTTTTCTTATAGTTTCAGACTATAAGGTCTCTTAGGTAAGAAGTGTTAGAGGGACAAGTGTTTTTTTGATATAATAGAAGATATTTGTTAGAAAAGAGAAAACACATGACACAGATTATTGATGGCAAGGCTTTAGCAGCCAAGCTACAAGGACAATTGGCTGAAAAGACTGCGAAATTGAAGGAAGAGACAGGTTTGGTGCCTGGTTTGGTGGTTATTTTGGTTGGGGAAAATCCAGCCAGTCAGGTTTACGTTCGTAACAAGGAACGTTCAGCGATAGCTGCAGGTTTCCAAAGTGAAGTCGTGCGAGTTCCGGAGACCATTACCCAAGAGGAATTGTTGGACTTGATTGCCAAATACAATCAAGATCCAGCTTGGCATGGTATTTTGGTGCAGTTGCCATTACCAAAACACATCGATGAAGAAGCTGTTTTATTGGCTATTGATCCAGAAAAGGACGTGGATGGTTTTCATCCGCTCAACATGGGGCGCCTTTGGTCTGGTCATCCAGTTATGATCCCTTCAACTCCAGCTGGTATCATGGAAATGTTTCACGAGTATGGGATTGAACTAGAAGGTAAAAATGCAGTTGTCATTGGTCGTTCAAATATCGTCGGTAAACCAATGGCCCAGTTGTTATTAGCTAAGAATGCAACTGTAACCTTAACCCACTCACGAACACACAATCTTGCCAAGGTAGCTTCTAAGGCGGATATTCTTGTCGTAGCAATCGGTCGTGCTAAGTTTGTGACTGCTGACTTTGTCAAACCTGGGGCTGTTGTTATTGATGTGGGGATGAACCGAGATGAAAATGGCAAGCTCTGTGGAGATGTTGACTATGATGCCGTTGCACCAATCGCTAGCCATATCACACCTGTACCTGGTGGAGTTGGGCCTATGACCATTACCATGCTGATGGAGCAGACTTATCAGGCGGCATTGCGTAGTTTGGATAGATAATACAAGCATTGATTTTATATAGTGAAGAAACAAGTTCTCAAAAATGAACTTGTTTTTTTCTTGCACTTCTTTTAATAAAATTACAGTAAAATTTCTACAAATTATTGAAAAAACTCTACTATTTTGATATATTAAAAGTATCAATATTTATATGGATAAAATAAGTAAGCGTCTAGAGGGAGGTTTATTTTTTGGAGTAAAATGTAATCGCTTACTAGAACATTGGAAAGGAACAATAATGGATAAGAGATTTTTTGAAAGACGGTGTCATTATAGTATTCGTAAATTTGCCATTGGTGCGGCTTCAGTTATGATTGGAGCTAGTATATTTGGTCTTCAGGTGGCTCAAGCAGCTGAAACCGAAACAGCAAGTCCCAGTGAGGAAACGATTCATCAAGTTCAACCTTTAGATAAGCTTCCAGATGAGGTTGCTGCAGCAATTGCAAAAGCTGAGCAAAATGGCCCACAAGATAACGCTACTGAAGAAGAAAATGATACTGTTGAATCCGCAAAACCAGCAAGTGAAGAAAAGGTAACTGAGGCAACAAGCCCTAAGGTAGAAAAGGAAGCAGAAGTAGTCAGCCCTAAAGAAGACAAAGTTGAAAAAACTGAAAAATCTGCTGCTGAAGCGAATGGGAAAGAGTCTACAGTTTCAAAAGCAAGTGCTGAAAAGCCAACAGTTCGAGAAGAACATACTGATACACCTAATCAAAATAAACCTGTAACGGATGATAAAAGCAAGGAAGAAAAAGCTTCTGCAAGTGAATCACCTCAAGCTACAAAAGAGAAGGAAAAAGAAAATCAACTCCTTGAAGAAAGAAAACAAAATTTCAACAAAGACTGGTATTTTAAACTAAACGCTCAAGGTGACTTTTCTAAGAAAGATGTAGATGTTCATGATTGGTCTAAGTTGAATCTTCCTCATGATTGGAGTATCTATTTTGATTTTGATCACAAGTCTCCTGCCCGAAATGAAGGTGGTCAATTAAACGGGGGTACTGCCTGGTATCGCAAGACCTTCACGGTTGACGAAGCTGCTAAGGACAAGGATGTTCGGATCAACTTTGATGGTGTCTACATGGACTCTAAGGTCTATGTCAATGGTAAATTTGTAGGTCATTATCCAAGTGGTTACAATCATTTTTCATACGATATTACTGAATTTTTAAATAAAGATGGTAGTGAAAATACCATTGCTGTCCAAGTTACCAATAAACAGCCAAGTAGTCGTTGGTACTCAGGAAGTGGTATCTATCGTGATGTAACTCTGAGCTATCGCGACAAGGTGCAGGTAGCTGAAAATGGAAATCATATTACAACTCCAAAATTGGCTGAACAAAAAGATGGCAATGTTGAAACACAAATCCAAAGCAAGATTAAAAATACTGCCAAGACATTAGCCAAGGTATTTGTAGAGCAACAGATTTTTACTAAGGAAGGTAAAGCTGTTTCAGATTTGGTTCGTTCTGTAACTAAGAGCCTAGCAGGAAATGAGACAGCTGACTTTAAGCAAACGATTTTAGTTAATAAGCCAACCCTCTGGACAACCAAAAGTTATCATCCTCAGCTCTATGTTCTGAAAACCAAAGTTTATAAAGAAGGTCAACTAGTTGATGTGACAGAAGATACTTTTGGTTATCGTTATTTTAACTGGACAGCCAAAGAAGGATTCTCTTTGAACGGTGAGAGAATGAAATTCCATGGAGTTAGTATCCACCATGATAACGGTGCCTTGGGGGCAGAAGAAAACTATAAGGCAACCTACCGTAAATTAAAACTTCTGAAAGATATGGGAGTTAACTCTATCCGTACAACCCACAATCCAGCAAGTCCACAGTTGCTTGATGCTGCGGCAAGTCTAGGACTTTTGGTGCAAGAAGAAGCCTTTGATACTTGGTATCGTGGTAAGAAAACGTATGACTATGGACGTTTCTTTGACCAAGATGCAACTCACCCAGAAGCCAAGAAGGGTGAAAAGTGGTCTGATTTTGACCTTAGAACCATGGTCGAACGTGATAAAAATAATCCATCTATCGTTATGTGGTCCCTCGGTAACGAAGTTGATGAAGCAGATGGTGGTGAGCGTTCGCTAGAAACAGCCAAGCGTTTGAAAGCCATCATCAAAGCAATCGATACAGAACGCTATGTGACCATGGGGGAAAACAAATTCAGTCGTAGATCAAGCGGCTTGTTCTTAGAATTGGCAGCAATCATGGATGCTGTTGGTATGAACTATGGGGAACGGAATTATGATGCGGTTCGTAAGGAACATCCAGATTGGTTGATTTATGGTTCTGAAACCTCTTCAGCGACTCGAACTCGAGATTCTTATTTTGATCCTGCTCATTTACTCTGGCACGACAATCGTCCAAATCGTCATTATGAACAGTCAGACTATGGTAATGACCGTGTAGCCTGGGGTAGAACAGCTACTGAATCTTGGACTTTTGATCGTGATCGTGCTGGCTATGCAGGTCAGTTCATCTGGACTGGTTTCGACTATATCGGTGAACCAACACCATGGCATAACCAAGATAACACACCAGTAAAAAGTTCTTACTTTGGTATCATTGATACGGCAGGCTTGCCTAAGAATGATTTCTATCTCTATCGTAGTGAATGGTATAGTGCCAAAGAAAAACCAACAGTTCGTATCATGCCTCACTGGAATTGGACTGAAGAAACGCTCAAGGAACGTAATATGCTGGTCAATGGCAAAGTTCCAGTTCGGACCTTCTCAAATGCCGCCAGCGTAGAATTGTTCTTGAACAATGAGTCCCTCGGTAAGAAAGAATTTGTTAAGAAAACAACTGAAGATGGTCGCCCTTATCACGAGGGAGCTAAACCAAGTGAATTGTATCTTGAGTGGTTGGTGGACTATAAACCAGGTACCTTAACAGCTATTGCTCGCGATGAAAATGGTAAGGAGATTGCGCGTGATAGTGTGACAACAGCAGGGGAGCCAGCTAGAGTTCGTCTCACCAAGGAAGAACATGTTATCACTGCAGACGGTAAAGATTTGTCTTATATCCAATATGAAATCGTTGATGAAGACGGTAATGTTGTGCCAACTGCCAATAATCTTGTTCATTTCAATCTTCATGGGCAAGGGCAAATCGTTGGTGTGGACAATGGGGAACAAGCTAGCCGTGAACGTTATAAGGCTCAGAAAGATGGTACATGGCAAAGAAAAGCCTTCAATGGTAAAGGTGTTGTCATTGTAAAATCTACTGAAAAAGAAGGTAAATTCACTCTTTATGCGGATTCTGCAGGCTTGGCTTCAGATCAGGCAACAGTCACAACCGTTTCAGGCAAGAAAGAAAATCGCCATTTTGTCGCTTTTGCCCCTGTGAAGGCAAGAACTGATGTCAGCGAATATCCTAAATTGCCAGAGACTGTGACAGCTATTTATAGCGATGGTAGTGTCGAAGAAAAAGCTGTGACTTGGGACATCCCAGAAGATCTCCTTTCAAGTGCTGGTGAGAAAAAAGTCCTTGGTAGTGTAGAAGGACTCGAAGCCAAGGCTGAAGCCCTTGTCAAGGTAGTTGCGCTTGATAAGTGGTTGCCAAAAGTAGCAACTGTCCCAGTTGGTACAGCTGTTGAAAATTTGGACAAGACTGTAACGGCTGTTTTGTCAGATGGTAACTTGGTTGATGCGAATGTCGTTTCTTGGACCTTGAAAGATCCATCTGCCTTGACAAAAGAAGGTGGACGTACTGAAGCAACTGGTAAATTGGAAGGCAATGACTACGAGGTTACGGCAACCTTTATCGCGAGTGATAAGGAAACAGAAAGTACTGTTACAGGTCTCACGGTTGGTGACAAGTCTCTTGAAAACTTTGAGCCTGGAAAGACTTACTACCGAGTATCCCTTCCTTATACAGCTAAAATTCCAAATGTTGGTGCACAAACTACTGGCTATCAAGTAACTGTTCAACAATCTTCAGCAGCTAATGATTATCAGGCTTCTGTATTTTTGAGTGACCAAAAGGGTGAATTGGTTCAAACTTACTTGATTCAATTTGTGAAAGAAGCGCCTGCCTTGACACGTTTGGAAGTAAGCGTTGAAGGAAAAGAGACTGCAACAGAAGATCAAGTCCTCCCTTATCATGTCATTGGACATTATGAGGATGGTTCGCATACTGAATTTTCAGCGTCAGATATCCATTTGGAAGCTAAGTCAGCTGATGGTGGTCATCTTGAGGTGAATGGTCAGAACTTGCTGCTTTATACGAAAGGTAGTGTGACCCTCACTCCTCGTATTGACAATCAAACTGATAAGACTCAGTCTGTAGCAACTGAACTTGTGATAAAAGAAAATACAGTAGACAAGAAAATTGTCAAGCTGCATCCTGTTTCTATCTCTACAGATATCAATCAGCAACCGAATTTGCCTGATCAAATCGGAGCAGAATTTGATAAGGGCTTGCCTCGTAAGGTAGCTGTAACTTGGGACAAGGTAGATGCCAAAGAACTTGGTTACTATCATAGCTTTACCCTTAAAGGTCATGTCGAAGGTACAGATATTGAAGCTTTAGCAAATGTAACTGTTGAAGGTTTGCAGGTTGCAGAAGAAATCAGTTTAACACTACCTAAGGGTGAAACTGTTCAATTGCCAGCTAACGTACGTGCCTACCATTCTAATGGAACAACTGTCTATAAAGATGTCCTTTGGGACAAGGTTCCTGAGAACTTTAGTCAGACTGAAGGCATCTATGAAATCAAGGGTCAATTAGTGGGTAGCCATCTGACTACCAAGGCCCATGTCCGTGTTTCTAGTCAAGTTGTTGCTGGAAATAATATCTCTAAACAGTGGACTGGTTCTCAATTGCCAGCTGCTATTGTATCCAATACGGGTGGTGATGATTCGGCAAATACCTTGAACGATTTGACAGTTTCAAGAGCCAATACAGATGTTAAGAATCGATGGACTACATGGCAAACAGGTACAGATAATGATTGGGCGTCTATCTTGTTTGGTAATTCAGGAGATTTGACCAAACGCTTTGTCGATAATCTATCCGTTGATTTCTACACAGACGGAGCTATCGGACTTCCAAAAGAATATGTCATCGAATACTATGTTGGTCAAGAAGTTCCTGATCTTCCAAACGATGTCAATCATGCTCAAGGAGATGCCAAGCATCCATTTAATAATGCTGCCAACTGGAAAGAAGTTGAACATCTCAAAGCTCCAGGACAATTATCTGCAGGTCAAACAAACCACTTTACATTTGACAAGGTTGAAACTTATGCTGTTCGTATGCGTATGAAGAAGGCAGATGGAAAGGCTGGTGTTGGTTTAACAGAAATTACTATTTTAGGAAGTAAGGTTCCAAGTGCTACCAGCTCAGAAATTTCTATCCAAGTAGATGGTAAGAAGCTCGAACATTTCAATCCATCTAAGACAGATTATTATATTCCTCAAGCAAGCAAGGAAATCACTGCCACAGCCAGCAACAACGGTTTGGTAACGGTTGTTCCTGCAACAAGTGAAAAAGGTGCGACACGTCTTATTTTGAAAGCTGAGGATGGAACTGTTCTTAAAGAATATCGTATCTTCCGCGATGACGAAAAAGAGTCAACACAACCAGTAGCTGCGGAAAATAGTGCCCAGACCTTGAATGTTGGCGATCAACTTCAATTGCCTGCCGAAGTAACAGTCTACTATCCATCACAAGCTGGCTGGGTTAAAGCTAACCTTGCTGTCCAATGGGATGCAGTTCCAGAACATGCGACTGCCCAAGAAGGTAACTTTGAAGTGCTTGGTCATGTTCTAGGAACAGACTTAACAACCAAGATGCAAGTAACAGTTGTTACAAAAGGTAATCAAGTTATCTCAGAAAATCCAAGCAATAATGCGACAGATTCTAAAGCCTTTGCGTCTACTACAAATGATACACAAGCAGCTTCTCGGGATAAAATTTTCTATATCAACGATGGTCACTTTAACGAAGATGGACGTTGGACTAACTGGTCTCGTACTCCGAAAGACCAAGAAACATCTGTGGGAATTCTCTTTAAGAAGAATGGTCAGATTACACCTCAGTCTGTTGGAAAAGTAGCTATTCAGTTCTTTAAAGACAGTGGAACAGACGCACCAGCGACAATGGTATTAGAAAGATATGTTGGGCCTGCCTATACAGAACCAAGTACCATTTCTCGTTATGAAGAAAATGCGGATCATCCATTTAATAAGGCAGAAAACTGGCAAGAAATTCCTTATAAAGCATCTGGAGAAATCGTGGCTGGTAAACCAATCGAATTTACCTTTGATCCAATTCAGACAACAGCTATTCGAGCACGCATGACTCGTAAATCTACAACTAATGGTCTAGCAATGGTCGAATTTAGTGCTTACTCTCCTGCTAAAGCAAACGATGTGGAAACTCCTTCAGTGACTATTTCGGTTGCTGGAAAAGCATTGGAAAACTTTGATCCTGCGGTTTCAGATTATACAGTGAACTTAAATGGCACTAAACCACAGGTGACTGCTCAAGCAAGTGGTCACGGTGTGACAACGGTTGTTGAGTCTAGTCAGGATAATCTTCCTAGCCTTGTTCGTCTTCTTGCTAAGGATGGTAGTCTTGTCAAGGAATATCGTATTCACTTCAAACCTAGTCACCGTATTGTTCCTGAAGAAGGCGACCAAAGTCCTGTTCTCGAACGACCAAGTTTAGAAGTTGTCAAGACCGAAATTCCATTTAAGGAAATTATTCGTGAAAACAATGACTTAGCTCAAGATGAACGTCGAGTAATCTCAGAAGGTAAGAAGGGTGAAAGAGTTGATTATGTTGAGGTTCTAGGATCTAACCGTACCACTGTTCATACAGATACAACTGAGGCGCAAGATCGAGTTGTTGAAGTTAAGGTCAAACCAGCCATTACTACAAGTAAGGGTGATGAACCAGCTCCAGTAGTAGAAGTCCCAGAATTCAAGGGCGGAGTCAATGCTGCAGAAGCAGCTAAGCATGTGTTGCCAGAATACACAGATGCAATCGGCACAGCAGGTGACGAACCAGCTCCAGTGGTAGAAGTCCCAGAATTCAAGGGCGGTGTCAATGCAGTAGAAGCTGCTAAGCATGAGTTGCCAGAATACACAGATGCAATCGGCACGGTAGGTGACGAGCCAGCTCCAGTAGTAGAAGTCCCAGAATTCAAGGGCGGAGTCAATGCAGTAGAAGCCGCTAAAAACGAGTTGCCAGAATACACAGATGCAGTTGGCACAGTAGGCGACGAGCCAGCACCAGTAGTAGAAGTGCCAGAATTTGAGGGTGGTGTCAATGCAGTAGAAGCCGCCAAAAACGAGTTACCAGAATATACAGATGCAGTTGGCACAGTAGGCGATGAGCCAGCTCCAGTAGTAGAAATCCCAGAATTTAAGGGTGGTGTTAATGCAGTAGAAGCCGCTAAGCATGAGTTACCAGAATACACAGATGTAATCGGCACAGTAGGTGACGAGCCAGCACCAGTAGTAGAAGTTCCAGAATTCAAGGGTGGTGTCAATGCAGTAGAAGCCGCTAAGAATGAGTTGCCAGAATACACAGGAACAGTGGCTACAGCTGGAAATGAGCCTGCACCAAGTCTTGTTAAACCAGCCGAAGAGGTTCGAATTTTGACTGATAAGGAAACTGGAGTTCTGGTAGCAGGGCTAACTACAGAGTTATCTAAAGACCTCAAGCTTCAAGTGCAGAAGGTTCTACGTCAAGAATTAGCTGGTAAACACTATGATGCTTATCAAGTTAAATTGCTGGATAAGGACAACCAAGAAGTTGAACTCAAAGGCGCTGTCCTAGTGAGATTACCAGTCAAGGGACAGGTTCAAGGAGTTTATCACATGAGCTTAGATCAAGGCTTACAGGTTCAAAAGGTGACGCTTGTAGGTGACATGGTTGAATTTGTCACCAAAGATCTAGGACTTTATGCGATTGTCTATAAAGAACAAAATCAAGAACCAGTAAAACCAGTAGAACAAGCTCATAAACCAGCAGTTAAGGGAGAAAACTTTGAAAATGCTTCAGAGAAAGTAGATTCAGCAAGACTTCCAGAAACAGGTGAAAGTCGATCTGATACAGCTGCCTTCCTAGCAAGTCTCAGTCTTGTTTTATCAGTGGCTTTACTAACAGTTAAACGTAAAGAAAAATAGAGTTTGGAACTCTACATTGCTGATTGATTGTAGAAATACTTGGACTATCCCAGAGGATAGGATTGAAAAATGCTACAACCATATGGAGAGGACCTTTTGGTTCTCTCTATTTTTTTAAAATAGGGATGAAATCGCTTAGATGAGTGGTTGGAGGAAAGGAATAGAAGAAAGATGGATCATCAATTTTTTGAGAAACGTTGTCATTATAGTATTCGAAAATTTGCAATAGGAGCAGCTTCAGTTATGGTTGGCGCGAGTATCTTTGGAGCCAGTATGGTACAAGCTGCAGAGACAGAGCTTGCACTAGAATCAGAAACAAGTCTTAAACAGCTTCCACCAGAGGATAAGTTATCATCAGATTTGGCAGGCGCTATTAAAGATGCAGAGGTAGCCTTTGTTTCAGAGACTAAAGTGGAAGAGGTAGCTACTAAGTCCCAAGCTCCTGAAGAAACTTCTTCAAAACCATTAGAAACTAAAAATTCTACAGTAGAGGAGAAAAGTACAACCGTAGAAAATGCTTCTACAGAAGTAGCTCCTACTGAAACCAATGCAGTAACAAAACCTACGAAACCAGCTGAAGTAAATGGAACGGTGGAGAAAGCTGATTCATTTACAGCAGATAAACCTGCAAGTAAAGCAGAAATTGATGCCGCCAAAAATAAAGTAGCTAAAAAGGAATATACGGTATTTCCAAGACCTCAAAAGGTTACTTATGGCGATGGGGTTACTGCTCTAGAAGGAAAGGTAAACCTTGTCTTTAGCGATGGCTTAGATATCTATACACGTAACCGTGCCAAAGAAGTTCTCCAAGCTAGTAATGTGTCTTACACTACCAGTACAAAAGCTACAGAAGGGGCAACCAACATTTTCCTTGGAGTGCGTGGGAAAGCTCCTCTGGCAGAAAAAGAAGTCCAAGATATTTCGTCTGGTCTATACGATAAAATTGATGCCTATGTCTTGCGCGTGAAGGACAATAAGATTTCGATAGTCGGAAAGGATACGGATGCTGTCTTCTTTGGACTAACAACCTTGAAACAGATGCTGAAGGAGAGTCCTGTTCCAGTTCTTCGAGATGTGACCGTAGAAGACTATGCAGAAGTGAAGAACCGTGGCTTTATCGAAGGATATTATGGAAATCCTTGGACCAAGGAAAACCGTGAAGAGTTGATGCGCTATGGTGGCGACTTAAAGCTAACTCAGTACTTCTTTGCGCCTAAAGACGATCCCTATCACAATGCCAAATGGCGTGAACTCTATCCAGAAGAAAAAATGTCAGAGATTCGTGATCTAGCTCGTGTGGGGAATGAAACAAAAACTCGCTATGTATGGACCATCCATCCATTTATGCATAACAAGATGCGTTTTGACACGGATGAATTATATAAACAGGATTTAGATGTCATTAAAGCGAAATTCACCCAATTGCTGGATGCAGGTGTGCGTGAATTTGGTGTTCTAGCTGATGATGCGGCCTGGCCTGTTGGTGGCTACAATAGTTATGTTCGGTTAATGACTGACCTGACAAATTGGCTAACTGAACAAGAAACAAAATACAGCGGCCTTCGTAAAGATATGATTTTCGTGCCAGCCTGGTATATGGGACAAGGGACAGAAGATGAACTTCGCACGCTTAACGAACGCCTTCCAGAAACGGTTCATTTAACCCTAACAGGGGGTAAGGTATGGGGTGCAGTTGACCAAACCTTCCTAACAAATTTGAAGAAGAATTTGACAGAAGGTGGCAAGAAGTATCGTCCGATTCATTTCTGGATAAACTGGCCTTGTAATGATAATACCAAGCAACACTTGATTCTAGGTGGTGGTGAAAAATTCTTACATCCCAATGTTGATTTGTCCTTGGCGCAGGGCATCATGCTAAATCCGATGCAACAATCAGAAGCTTCAAAGGTAGCACTCTTTGATGTGGCACAGTATGGTTGGAAACAATGGAGAAGTGCGGAAGAAGCTGAAAAAATCAATGATATGGCCTTTAACTATGTGGTCAATGGAAATTTTGAGGAAAGTGATGTATCAAAAGCCTTTCGTGAACTTGGTAAGCATATGCGCAACCAAAACCGCCCTCCACATGTCACAAAATTGGAAGAATCTGTTGATCTTGCACCTAAATTGACAGACTTTTATAATAAATTGAAGACTGGTCAAAACGTAGATGCAGAGAGAAAAGAATTAAAGGGTATCTTTGCAAATTTGAAGGCTGACGCCCTCCTTCTGAAAGAAAAAGGAGACAAGAAGCTTATTGACCAAATCCACTACTGGTTAGACAATACAGTGGATCAGATGGATGCTTTAGAAGCCTTGCTGACAGCGACAGAAGGTCTGGCTGAAAAGAATGATGCTAAAGTATGGGAGTATTACTATGCTGGGGTTAAGTATTACGATCAGTCTATTAGTTACTCTTTCTTCTATGTAGACCATTATGAACGGGCAGAGTTTGGAGTGCAACATATTCGTCCATTTATCAATAACTTAAAGGAATACTTGGCAACACATATCCAGACCATGCTGCATCCTGATAAACTTGTGACCACCTTTATTACCAACCGTGCGGGGATTGAAGGAGGTCTTGCAGAAGTAACAGATGGCGACTTGGATACTCATGCGATTGTCAAGACGACCACCGTTATTGAACGAGATGATTATGTAGGACTTCGTTTCAATAAAGCCATTAAGGTCCATACGCTAGGTTTTGCTACAGGTACAAAGACAGCCGATAATTATACCTTTGGAAATGCCCTTGTCGAGTATCAAAACGAACAGGGCGACTGGGTAGCTCTCACAAGTCCAGCCTACACAGGTAGAGAACGTACGCTTGAATTTACTAATCTTGATATTACGGCACAAGCAGTTCGTATGCGTGCCACTGCTAAAAAAGATAATGCTTGGCTTGCCATGCGTGAGATTGCTGTCAATAGACCGCTCGAACTTGGAAGCAAGAAGGTAAAAGGGACCATTACTTTAAGTCCAAATCTGGTTTACAAGTATGGAACCAGTGTGCTTCAAATGCAAGATGGCAAAGATAACACCGAATCTATGATGGCTCATGCCAATCAAACAAATGTGACTCCAGAAAATGCTTGGGTTCAAATGGACTTGGGTGGAGCTAAGAAAGTGAAACATGTTCATCTAGTTCAAGGGGAAGGTGATAAACTAGCAGCTGGTGTCATCGAATATTCTACAGACGGTACAAACTGGAAGGCACTTCAGACCTTAGCTGGGGATCGAATTTCAGATATTAGCCAAAACTTCACAGCCCAATACGTTCGTGTTCGTAATACACAGCTTCTCAGCAAATGGTGGAGAATTGCGGACTTTAGAGTTGACGTCGATACACCAAATACTGATTTGACCGTCACCAATGTCGACAGCCTGAAGGAAACGCCAGTAGTAGACAGTCGTGGTCGTTATGAAATGGCCTTACCTCAAGGGAATCATCTTCCAGCAAATGGCTATCTTGGCTTGAAATTGGATCGCCTCCATGAAGCTAGTTCAATTGCACTTGAAGGTGCAGGAGAAACAGGATTGACGCTGGAATATTCAGCAAATGAAGTAGAATGGATGAGCGCTGACCAACTTTCAGAACACGCCTTAGTGCGCTATGTACGCATCGTGAACAAGACAGATAAGGACCAAGCGCTTCCTACTGGAAAATTAGTCGTCAAGACAAAAGAAGTGGATCCAACTGAACTCTTATCAACCACTATGGGTATCCACCAATATTATGGTGCTAATGATGTTCGTCGCGTACACAACCTTGGTCAACTTTTTGATGGAGACTTTAATAATTTTGTAGAATTTTCTGATTACCAACGTAAAAACGGGGAAATTGTCATGAAACTAGGCACCACTCGTCAAATCAAGAAGATTCGTGCCTATATTCAGGATGCTCAGCGTAATTATTTGCGTGATGGAAAGATTCAAGTCAGTGAAGATGGTAAGAATTGGACGGATGTTGTAACAGTCGGAGATGGTGTGGAAAATGAAATTCGTGATAATTCCTTGACCGACGGCTGGACACATGATTCTGCAAACCCAGGAAATCGTTATATTGAAGGTATTCTGGATCAACCTGTAACTGCTAAGTTTATGCGTGTTCTCTTTACAGCGGACTATAATGCTCGTTTTGTAGGATTTAGCGAAATCGTGATTAATGATGGTGAATTTATCAATCCTGAAAATAATCCTACAGTGACAGGAACTGGTAGTGAAGAAGCGGATAATCTGAAGAAAAATATGACTGACGGAAATGTCTTGACAAGCTATGCAGCTACTGAAGAAAAAGGAGAGCTTGTTTATCATTTATCTGAAGAAACCAAGGTCAATCATGTTCGCTTGATTGCTGACTTGCCTGAAGGTGCAAAAGTAAATGTCCAAGTTCGTACCTTGAATGATGCTGGTGAATCAGTCTGGAAAAATTTGGGTGAAGTAAGATCAAGTTTCCAAACCTTTGCCCTTTCAGGAAAAAATCCACGGATTCTCGATGTAAAAGTTTCTTGGGAAGGTGGAGAACCAGAGTTCTACGAAATGACTACTTTCTATCAAGAAGTGGTAGACGAGCCAGCACCGACAATAAGTAAAGGCGACGAACCAGCTCCGGTAGTAGAAGTGCCAGAATTTGAGGGTGGTGTCAATGCAGTAGAAGCAGCTAAAAACGAGTTGCCAGAATACACAGATGCAATCGGCACAGTAGGCGACGAGCCAGCACCAGTAGTAGAAGTCCCAGAATTTGAGGGCGGCGTCAATGCAGTAGAAGCAGCTAAAAACGAGTTGCCAGAATACACAGATGTAATCGGCACAGCAGGCGACGAGCCAGCTCCAGTAGTAGAAATCCCAGAATTCAAGGGTGGTGTCAATGCAGTAGAGGCAGCTAAGAATGAATTGCCAGAATACACAGAGGCAGTTGGCACAGTAGGCGACGAACCAGCTCCAGTAGTAAAAATCCCAGAATTTACAGGTGGCGTCAATGCGCTAGAAGCGGCTAAGAATGAATTACCAGAATACACAGGAACAGTGGCTACAGTGGGGAACAAGCCAGCCCCAAGTGTGGAAAGACCAGCTGCAGAGGTTCGAATCTTGTCTGATAAGGAAACTGGAGTTCTGGTAGCAGGGTTAACTAAAGAGTTATCTAAAGACCTCAAGCTTCAAGTGCAAAAGGTTCTACGACAAGAATTAGTTGGTAAACACTACGATGCTTATCAAGTGAAATTGCTAGATAAGGACAACCAAGAAGTTGAACTTGAAGGTGCTGTCCTAGTGAGATTGCCAGTCAAGGGTCAGGTTCAAGAGGTTTATCACATGAGCTTAGATCAAGGCTTGCAGGTTCAAAAGGTGACGCTTGTAGGTGATATGATTGAATTTACAACCAAAGATCTAGGACTTTATGCGATTGTCTATAAAGAACAAAACCAAGAACCATTAAAACCAGTAGATCAAGTTCATGAACCAGCAGTTAATGGAGAAAACTTTGAAAATGCTTCAGAGAAAGTAGATTCAGAAGACTTCCAGAAACAGGTGAAAGTCGATCTGATACAGCTGCCTTCCTAGCAAGTCTCAGTCTTGTTTTATCAGTAGCTCTACTAACTGTTAAACGTAAAGAAAAGTAAGGTTGAAAACTCCCAGCTCTGAAAAAGCTAATCATTATAAAAGAAGGAGAAGATAGCATAGTCTTCTCCTTTATTAATTGGGTAGTGAGGTGTATAATGAAAGTAAGAGAATGTGAGGAGAAGGACCATGATTGTAAAAGTTTGTAATGCAGATTTTAGTCTCCAGTGGGATGGGATGTATCAATTTGCTCTTGAAAACTATCCTCAGATTAAAGAATGGGAATTGGAGAAGCTAGCAAAGTTTATTGCTTACGAACAGGACCATCATCGTCAGACCATTGTGGAATGTGAGAATCATGAATTTAATATACGAGTTCATGATTACTTGCAAGGGCATAGCTTTTTTCCTCCGTACAGACCAAGTCATTGGCTTGTAGCTTCTACCTATGATATCCAGAGGAAGTTGGTTACTTCAAATTATTGTAGTCATACTTGCACAGTTGAGGTGGCTCAGGCTATTTTTCAGACTGGAAAACTCATGTCGGCGGTAAAAGTATTTGGTAAAAGTGGGGCTGAGCTAGTTACAGATAGTCGTAATGCAGCTTCTGATCCAGCAGACTATTTTGACTATATTATGTTCGGATGGTCTAATACGACTTCGGGTTACCGACTCGCTATGGAGCGTTTGTTAGGACGGGCACCGTCTGAGGAGGAATTACAAGAAAAGTTCATTCCTGGCGTTAGTTTTCATTTTCTGTATGAAGAATTAATTCAAGCACCAGGCTATATGTTTGATGGCTATCATGTTGCGAAGGTAAGAGATAGTTTAGATTTGGATACCTTTCTTCATTTGTGTGTTATTCCTTCAAAAGATAAGTCTTGTTTTGAAGGTTTGATTCCTTGTCAATTACAAGATAGAGTGATTTACCTAGACTATGAGGGAGAAGGGTTACAGGCTTGGAATACTAAGGTTAATCAAGTACTGCATGGTAAGGATAAGTTGAAGGGGTAGTGTATGAGAGAGATTGATCAAGCTCTACTAAAAAAAGTAATCATCGAGCGTTCTCGTTCTAGTCATAAGGGAGACTATGGTCGTCTTCTCTTGATTGGGGGGACGTATCCCTATGGGGGAGCCATTATTATGGCTGCCTTAGGGGCTGTTAGAAGTGGCGCAGGATTGGTTACAGTAGCTACGGATAAAGAGAATATTCCAGCTCTACATAGCCATCTGCCGGAGGTTATGGCTTTTGGCCTTGATGATCAGCGATTACTTGAGCAACAGTTGCAGAAGGCTAACATTGTCTTGGTTGGACCTGGGTTAGTGGATAATGGGCGCGGAGAACAGCTACTCCAAACAGTTTTTCATCATTCAAATCAAGACCAGACTCTCATACTGGATGGTGGTGCCATATCCATTTTAGCGAAGACGGGAATGAAATTTCCTAAAGCTCAGCTTGTTTTAACGCCTCACCTAAGGGAATGGCAAGTCTTGTCAGGCTTAGATTTGGATTCCCATGGAACCGAGGAAACAAGAGAGGCTTTGCTGAGTTTTCCTTCAGGAACGATTTTAGTCCAAAAAGGTCCTGCGACTCGAATCTGGCAAGCTGATCAAGCTGATTTTTATCAGCTGGGTGTTGGAGGTCCCTATCAGGCGACTGGAGGAATGGGAGATACCTTAGCTGGGATGATTGCCGGTTTTGCAGGTCAATTCCCACAAGCAAGTCTCTATGAAAGAGTGACGGTAGCGACTTATTTACATTCAGCAATTGCCCAAGAACTGGCTGAGGACAATTTTGTAGTTCTGCCAACCACGATTAGTCAACATATCCCAGCATTCATGAAGAAAATACAAAAAGACACCTGAGGTTTTCAGGTGCCTTTTGACTATTAGAAGAGGCTTTTGACCTTATTTACAAGACCGTTAAGTCCTTCTGAGCTTGAAACCAAAACTTGTGCTTGGTTAAGATACTCACCGAGTTGGTCCTTATTTGCTTCGACAAAGGTTTTTGCGGCAGCCAAATCTTTTTTCTCGATTAGCTCTTTTACTTGATTAAACAAATCTAATGGGTTCATGATGTCACTCCTTTTCTACACTTCTATTCAATCATTTTTTGAAAAAACTTGCAAGAAACTTGACCCTTCCAATAAAGTTCATGGATGTCAAATGCTGTAAATTTTGATATAATTTTTAATGATGAATTTTAGAAATGATCGGTACGTTGTCGTGGATTTAGAGGCGACCAGTACCGGAAGCAAGGCAAAAATTATCCAAGTAGGAATCGTGGTCATTGAAAATGGCGAGATTGTTGACCAATATGCCACGGATATCAATCCCCACGAACCCTTGGATTCTCATATCAAAGACTTAACGGGTTTGACCGATCAGCGACTGGCAGAGGCACCAGAGTTTTCTCAGGTGGCTGGAAAAATTTTTGACTTGGTCAAGGACGGTGTTTTTGTTGCGCACAATGTCCAGTTCGATGCCAATTTGTTGGCAGAATTCCTATTTTTTGAAGGTTATGAATTACGCACTCCTCGTATCGATACGGTTGAGTTGGCTCAAGTATTTTATCCTCAACTTGAGAAGTATAATCTTGGAATTCTCTGTCAAGAGTTGGGTATTTCACTAGAACAAGCCCATACGGCCCTATCAGATGCTCAAGCAACAGCAGAACTCTTTCTCTGTATGCGACAAAAAATGTTTCAACTGCCAAAAGGCTTATTGGAGCGCTTGTTAAGTTTGTCAGATGGTTTATTATATGAGTCTTATCTGGTCATTGAGGAAGTTTATCAGAAGCAGTCGATCCTAGTTGAACATGACTTGGTAGAGGTGCAAGGTTTATTTTTAAGAAAAGAAAAGCCAGCCCTTTCTCCACGAAAACTATCAAAAGATTTCCAGACCAATATTGCTTTGTTGGATTTGGAAGACAGAGCCCCGCAAGCTAGCTTTGCTCAAAAGGTTCAAGATTTTCTACAGAATGAGAAAATTGCCTTTGTGCAAGCTCAGACTGGAATTGGAAAAACCTACGGCTATCTCCTGCCAGCCTTATCACTAGAAAACGAAAAAGGAATCCTCCTCAGTGTTCCTACTAAAGTTCTACAAAATCAAGTGATGCAAGAAGAGGCTCGTAGATTGGAAGAGGTCTTTCACCTTTCAATTCATAGTCTGAAAGGACCACAAAATTACTTAAAATTAGATGCCTTTCATGCAGCGCTAGAGGAAGAAGAGTCCAATCGCTTGTACACACGTTTCAAGATGCAACTTCTAGTTTGGTTGACTGAAACAGAAACTGGAGATTTAGATGAGATTGGTCAGCTTTATCGCTACCAGCAGTTTTTACCAAACTTGGTACATGATGGGAACCTTCCCAAAGCCTCTCTCTTTTGGCTAGAGGATTTTTGGAGACGGGGGCAGAAAAAAGCTCGCTCTTGCCAGCTACTTGTGACCAATCATGCTTATCTCGTTACCCGACTTGAGGACGATCCCAGTCTGTTAGAGGGCCGTCTCTTGATCTTGGATGAAGCCCAGAAGATCCTATTAACTTTGGAAAATCTTTCGCAGAAGAGTTTCGTATTAAACGACATAGTAGACCAACTAGATCAAGCCCTAGTTCGAGAAGAAGGGACGCTTCAGAGACGCTTGATGGAGAGTATTCGCTTTGAGCTTTGTCACTTGATGGATCAGTTCCTATCTGGTAAGCGTAGAATGTGCCCTGCGACAACCATGGCACAACTCCAACAGGATTTCTCAGAGTTAGAAGTTCAAGGTTTTCAGGACTATCAGCGATTTTTCTGCACTGATGGAGAATTTTGGCTATCAGCCTCAGACTTGTCTAGCAAGAAGGTTGTCATTTCTTCCAGTCGCAATCAACGTCTGCTCTTTTCGGAGATCTTTCCAGAAAGCTGTCAACTCTTAGCTGTCTCTGCAACCTTGGAAATTAGTAGCAGAGTATCTTTACCAGAACTAATGGGATTCCCACATGCAGCTTTTGATAAATTGGATGAGAATTTTCAAGAAAATCAAGAAATTTTGGTCGTCAAGGATTTTCCATTGGTGACAGAAACCTCTCAAGAAGACTATGCTCAGGCTCTCGTAGAAGTGCTGGAAGATTTGTCCTATCTTGAGGAAGCCATGCTCGTTTTATTTACTTCAAAAGACCTTTTGTTGCAGGTATCAGACTCTCTATCTCTTTCTCATCTAGCCCAGTATAAGAACGGAGATCCTGCTCAACTCAAGAAACGATTTGAAAGAGGAGACTCTCAACTCTTACTAGGGACAGGTAGTTTTTGGGAAGGAGTTGATTTTGCGACTCATCCTCGAGTGATTGAAGTGGTGACACGCTTGCCCTTCCAAAATCCAGAAGATCCCTTTACGAAAAAAATGAATCAGGAACTGCGTCTTGAAGGGAAAAATCCTTTCTATGACTATCAACTGCCGATGGCTATTATTCGCCTCAAACAAGCGATTGGTAGAACCATGCGTCGTCTTGGACAGCGCTCATCTGTCCTTATCTTGGATAGCCGAATGACAAGCAAACGATATGGAAAGCAGATTAGCAAGGCCTTGTCACAGACTAGTCGAGTGAGAGAAGTTGGCAAAGAGCAAGTATTCTCAAAAGTTCAAGAATTTTTACACACAAAATAAAATAAACATCTGAAAGAATGAAGGAGACCTTTATGAAACGTTCTCTCGACTCTCGGGTCGATTACAGTTTGATTTTACCAGTATTCTGTTTGCTGGTGATTGGAGTGGTGGCTATTTACATAGCTGTCAGTCATGACTATCCTCAAAATATTTGGCCTATTCTCGGTCAGCAACTAGCATGGATCGTCTTGGGAATTGTCATCAGCTTTGTAGTCATGTTTTTTAATACAAAATTTTTATGGCAGGCGACCCCATATCTCTACGCTCTAGGTCTAGCCCTTATGGTTTTACCCTTGATTTTTTACAATCCTAATTTAGTGGCGGCAACAGGGGCTAAAAACTGGGTGTCAATTGGAGGAGTGACACTTTTCCAACCTTCCGAATTCATGAAAATTTCCTATATTTTAATCTTGGCTCGGGTCGTTGTCCAATTCACACAAAAACATAAGGAAAAAGAACGTACGATTGCATTTGACTTTCACTTGATATTGTGGTTGATTGTCTTCACACTGCCAGTCTTAGTTTTACTGGCCTTGCAGAGTGACTTAGGAACGGCCTTGGTTTTTGTCGCCATCTTTGCTGGACTCGTCTTGCTCTCTGGTGTTTCTTGGAAAATTATCATTCCAATTTTTGCGACAGTTGTGTCAGGAATTGCAGGATTTTTGGCAATTTTCATCACTAAAGATGGGCGTGCCTTTATGCATCAGATTGGGATGCCAACCTATCAGATCAACCGTATCCTTGCTTGGCTCAATCCCTTTGATTATGCACAAACGACCACCTATCAACAGGCCCAAGGGCAAATCGCCATCGGAAGTGGAGGTTTATTTGGTCAAGGATTTAATGTATCCAATCTCCTCATTCCCGTTCGTGAGAGTGATATGATTTTTACAGTTATTGCAGAAGATTTTGGTTTTATCGGCTCTGTCCTCGTAATTACGCTTTATCTCCTACTTATCTATCGAATGTTAAAAATCACTCTGAAGTCCAATAATCAATTTTATACCTACATTTCAACTGGCTTCATTATGATGCTCTTGTTCCATATCTTTGAAAACATTGGTGCAGTGACAGGCCTCCTCCCTTTGACTGGGATTCCTCTGCCATTCATTTCCCAAGGGGGATCAGCCATTATCAGTAATCTGATTGGTGTTGGATTGCTTTTATCAATGAGTTATCAAACGCATCTAGCCGAAGAAAAGAGCGGTAAGACAAGATTTAAACGGAAGAAAGTTGTTTTGAAAAAAGTTAAATAAGGAGTAAATCATGGCTAAAGTAGCAGTTATCTTAGCAGATGGCTTTGAAGAAATCGAAGCTCTAACAGTTGTGGACGTATTACGTCGTGCCAATATTGCTTGTCATATGGTTGGTTTTGAAGCCCGAGTGACGGGATCACATGACATCCAAGTACAAGCAGATCGTGTGTTTGATGGTGATTTATCTGAGTACGACATGATTGTCTTACCAGGAGGTATGCCAGGTTCAGCTCACTTGCGTGATAATGAGCAATTGATTGCTGAACTTCAAAAATTTGAGCAAGTTGGTAAAAAAGTAGCAGCCATTTGTGCAGCACCAATTGTACTGAATCGAGCTGGTCTCCTCAAGGATAAAGTGTTTACCTGCTATGATGGTGTCCAAGAGCAAATTGCTGATGGTCACTATCGCAAGGAAACAGTAGTTGTCGATGGTCAGTTGACTACCAGTCGCGGTCCAGCAACTGCCCTTGCCTTTGCTTATAATTTAGTAGAACAACTTGGTGGAGATGCAAATGCTTTGAGAGAAGCCATGCTCTATCGTGATGTGTTTGGAATAGATTAACTAAAACGAGAGGAATCTATCAATTAGGGGATTCTTCTCGTTTTTTACTGTTAAAATAGAAGGAAATCGTCGCTTTTTTGATAAAAAAATGCTATAATGAAGGGTATGAAATATCACGATTACATCTGGGATTTAGGTGGAACTTTACTTGATAATTATGAGACTTCGACCGCGGCTTTTGTGGAAACATTAGCTCAATTTGGAATCGAAGAAGAACATGATAAAGTTTACAATGCCTTGAAAGTGTCAACTGCTTTTGCGATTGACCAATTTGCCCCAACAATAGAGCATTTTTTAGAAAAATACAAGGAAAATGAAGCGCGAGAGCTTGAGCATCCTGCCTTGTTTGAGGGAGTACCTGCTTTATTGGAGGAAATCTCAGACCAGGGAGGACGGAACTTTTTAGTTTCGCATCGCAATGACCAAGTTTTGGATATTCTTGAAAAGACAGGTATTGCTGGCTATTTTACAGAAGTAGTAACAGCTAGCTCTGGTTTTAAGAGAAAACCAAATCCAGAGTCTATGATCTATTTGCGAGATAAGTATAAGATTAGTTCTGGTATCGTTATTGGTGACCGTTCTATCGATATTGAAGCTGGACAAGCAGCAGGCTTAGCGACGCATCTCTTTAAAAATATCGTGACATTGAGACAAGTATTAGAAATTTAAGAAAAAGGGAAAAAATGACAGAAGAAATCAAAAACCAACAGGCACAGGATTATGATGCCAGTCAGATTCAAGTTTTGGAAGGTCTGGAAGCCGTTCGTATGCGTCCTGGAATGTATATCGGATCGACTTCAAAAGAAGGTCTTCACCACCTAGTCTGGGAAATTGTTGATAACTCTATCGATGAGGCCTTGGCGGGATTTGCTAGTCATATTCAGGTCTTTATTGAGCCAGATGACTCTATCACGGTTGTTGATGATGGACGTGGTATCCCTGTTGATATTCAAGAAAAGACAGGCCGTCCTGCCGTTGAAACAGTCTTTACCGTTCTTCACGCTGGAGGTAAATTTGGCGGTGGCGGTTACAAGGTTTCAGGTGGACTCCACGGTGTAGGTTCATCGGTTGTAAATGCCCTTTCAACTCAGTTGGATGTTCGTGTTCACAAAAATGGAAAAATCCATTACCAAGAATACCGTCGTGGACATGTTGTTGCTGACCTTGAGGTGATTGGAGATACAGATAAAACAGGTACAACAGTACACTTCACGCCAGACCCAGAGATTTTTACAGAAACAACAACTTTTGATTTTGATAAATTAAACAAGCGAATCCAAGAACTCGCCTTTCTGAATCGTGGCCTTCAAATTTCCATCACTGACAAACGTGAGGGACTTGAACAAACAAGACACTACCACTACGAAGGTGGGATTGCGAGTTACGTTGAGTATATCAATGAAAACAAGGATGTCATTTTTGATACGCCAATCTACACTGATGGAGAAATGGATGACATCACAGTTGAAGTAGCCATGCAGTACACAACTGGCTACCATGAAAATGTCATGAGTTTCGCCAATAACATTCATACACATGAGGGTGGAACACATGAACAAGGTTTCCGTACAGCCCTAACTCGTGTCATCAATGACTACGCTCGTAAAAACAAACTCCTCAAAGACAATGAAGATAATCTGACAGGTGAGGATGTCCGTGAAGGATTGACTGCCGTTATCTCTGTGAAACATCCAAATCCTCAGTTTGAAGGACAAACGAAAACTAAACTTGGAAATAGTGAAGTTGTCAAGATTACTAATCGTCTCTTTAGTGAAGCATTTTCAGACTTTCTAATGGAAAATCCTCAGATTGCTAAGCGGATTGTTGAAAAAGGGATTCTGGCAGCAAAGGCGCGTGTAGCAGCCAAGCGTGCGCGTGAGGTTACTCGGAAGAAATCTGGTCTAGAGATTTCAAATCTTCCAGGGAAATTAGCAGACTGTTCTTCAAACAATCCAGCTGAGACTGAACTTTTCATCGTCGAAGGAGATTCAGCGGGAGGTTCTGCAAAGTCTGGTCGTGACCGTGAATTCCAAGCGATTTTACCAATTCGCGGTAAAATCCTCAACGTTGAAAAGGCCAGCATGGATAAAATCCTTGCCAATGAAGAAATTCGTAGCCTTTTCACAGCTATGGGAACAGGCTTTGGTGCTGAATTTGATGTTAGCAAGGCCCGTTACCAAAAACTCGTTATCATGACGGATGCCGATGTCGATGGAGCTCACATCCGTACCCTCTTGTTAACCTTGATTTATCGTTATATGAAACCCGTTTTAGAAGCAGGTTATGTTTATATCGCTCAACCACCAATTTACGGTGTTAAGGTCGGCAGTGAAATTAAAGAATACATCCAACCTGGAGCAGATCAAGAAATCCGTCTACAGGAAGCCTTAGCTCGCTATAGTGAAGGACGTTCAAAACCAACTATTCAGCGTTATAAAGGTCTTGGAGAGATGGATGACCATCAACTTTGGGAAACAACCATGAACCCAGAACATCGTCTCATGGCGCGTGTATCAGTTGATGATGCTGCAGAAGCAGATAAAATCTTTGATATGCTCATGGGTGACCGCGTAGAACCACGTCGAGAATTTATCGAAGAAAATGCTGTCTACAGTACGCTTGACGTTTAAAAAAATTGGGAAATAGTTCCCATGGTTTGAAAAATATGATATAATCATTACAATTGTTTCATGTATAAAAAGGAGTTTGATATGTCTGATAATCTGTTGATTATTACTATGATTGCAATCGCGGCTCTTCTGATTATTGCATATGTTGTGGCAGTTTTGTTACGCAAACGCAATGAAAAGAGGCTCGCAGTATTAGAAGAAAGAAAGGAAGAGTTGTATAACCTTCCAGTTAACGATGAAGTAGAAGCTGTTAAGAATATGCATCTGATTGGTCAAAGTCAGATTGCATTTAGAGAGTGGAATCAAAAATGGGTAGACCTATCACTCAACTCATTTGCAGATATTGAGAATAATCTGTTTGAAGCAGAAGGGTACAATAATTCATTCCGTTTCTTGAAAGCTCAACACAAAATTGATCAAATCGAAAGCCAGATTACCCTTATCGAAGAAGATATTGCTTCCATTCGAAATGCTTTGGCAGATCTAGAAAAACAAGAATCCAAAAATAGTGGTCGTGTCTTGCATGCTTTAGATTTATTTGAAAGCCTACAGAAATCGGTCGTGGAAGATTCTGAGAAATATGGTCAAGCACTCCTTGAAATTGAAAAACAAATTGAGAACATCCAATCAGAATTTTCTCAATTTGTGACTCTAAACTCTTCAGGAGATCCAGTTGAAGCAGCAGGAATTTTGGATAATGCGGAAAACCATATTCTCGCTTTGACACATATCGTAGAGAGAATTCCGGCAATTGTTACTAAACTAACTACTGAACTCCCTGATCAACTTGAAGATCTAGAGGCTGGCTATCGTAAGTTGCTTGATGCCAACTATCACTTTGTAGAAACTGACATTGAATCACGTTTGCAGTTGTTGTATGAAGCCTTGAAAAATAACCAAGAAAATATTAAAAAATTGGAATTGGACAATGCTGAATATGAAAATAATCAGATTCAAGAAGAAATCAATGCTCTCTATAATATTTTCACACGAGAGATTGCTTCTCAAAAAGTTGTTGAAAACTTGTTGTCAACACTTCCAACCTACCTTGACCATTTAAAAGACAACAACCAAGTCTTGGTGAAAGATATCGAGCGTTTGAGCAAGACCTACTTGATGGCTGAGAGTGATGTCAATCATGTTCGTCGTCTTCAAGTGGATTTGGATTCCCTAGAACTTACAGTTAGCGATTTGACTTCAGAACAAGAGGAATATTCAGAAGCTTACTCTGTATTGGAAGAACGTTTAGAAAATGTTCAAGCTACATTAAAAGAAATTGAAGATGATCAAGTTTCAGTGAGCGAACGTTTAGTACAGATTGAAAAAGATGATGTTAATGCTCGTCAAAAGGCAAATGTTTACGTAAATCGTCTCCACACGATTAAGCGCTACATGGAAAAGAGAAATCTTCCAGGAATTCCACAGAACTTCTTGAAATTGTTCTTTGCTGCTAGCCATAGTACTGAGGATTTGATGGCAGAGTTAGAACAGTCACAAGTCAACATTGAGTCTGTTAATCGTATCCTAGAAATCGCATCACATGATATGGAAGTTTTGGAAACAGAAACTTACAGTATTGTGCAATATGCAACCTTGACAGAGCAATTGCTTCAATATTCTAATCGCTACAGATCATTTGATGAAGGGATTCAACAAGCCTTCCATGAATCTTTAGAAATCTTTGAAAATGCCTTTGATTATCAAGCATCTTTCGAAAAGATTTCCCAAGCTTTGGAAGTTGCTGAACCAGGGGTAACAAATCGCTTTGTTTCCTCATATGAAAAAACAAGAGAAATCATTCGATTTTAATTAAGAAAAGGCGGTGGGACAGAAATCGGTAGACAAAGTCTCGATTTCGTAGTCCCAGCCCCGCGAAGATGATTAGGAGTTTTTGGAGCCTAAAAGACGAACAAAAAGTCCAATCAGCTACCGCATCAAAGTTTGATTGTAAATAAAAAGTGAGGTAGGGATCTTTTTTCCCAACCTCTTTCTTTTACCTATCTTTTTTGAAAAAATGGACATTTTCCTATTTATCATTGAAATTATAGGCCTGATTTGATATGATAAAACTATGACAAAAAAAAGAACAAACCGTAAAGCAAACGACAAGAAGAGAAGAAATTTGTGGATTATTGTGGGGCTTCTATTCTTCACAATCTTAACATTAGGTGCTGGTATTGCTTATAAAGTCTTGACGAAGCAAGCTTTTGAGCAAAAAATTGAAGCACTGAAAAAGGAAAAAGATGATTCCTATTCACAAGGAAGTCAGAAAGATCATTTTCGTAAGGGGCAGGCAGAAATCATCACTTACTATCCTATGACGGGGGACAAGGTGATTACCTCTGTTCAGGATATCATTGTAAAAGATATTACGGATAAGGTAGAAGATAAAGAACATTTGATTTTTTACTACTCTGAAAAAGATTCTTCTTCCATCAAAGGTGTGGAGAGCCATCTTGTAAAAAAACAGGCCTATGACCTGAGTGATTCTACTGTTGTGGAATTAGAAAATATCTCATTAGATCAGCTTTATCTTAAGGAAGATGGGACCCTGTTTACATTAGATCAGCTCTTTACAGATGCTAGCAAAGCTAAAGAGAAGTTTCTTGAGGATATCAAGTCAACGCTCCAAGATAAAAAGATTGAACAAACTCTTGTTGATCAAGTAATAGCCGATTTTTCAGCTAGCGATTTATCATCTTGGAAGTTTGCTTACAAAGATAGTCAATTGGTTCTTTATCCAATCAAAGCAACCAATAATGTAGAAGAAATAGCTTTGCCTATTTCAGACTTCTTTGATGTTATCCAATCGTCCTATCTAACTGAAAAGGATGCAGAACTTTATAAGAAGGCTCAGGCTGAGAAAAATAAAAAAGTAGTAGCTCTTACCTTTGACGATGGACCGGATGGAAATACAACTCCACAAGCATTAGATATTTTGGCCAAATACAAAGTCAAAGCAACCTTCTTTGTACAAGGAAAGAATATTGCAGGTAATGAGTCGCTTCTTAAACGTATGCAGTCTGAAGGTCATGAAGTTGGAAACCATAGTTGGAATCACCCGGTTTTAACAAAACTGTCATTGGAAGATGCTAAGAAACAGCTTACAGATACCGAAGATGCTATTACAAAAGTTCTTGGCAAAAGCTCTAAATTGATGCGTCCACCATACGGTGCAATCTCAGATGATATTCGTAATAGCCTTGATTTAAGCTTTATCATGTGGGATGTGGATAGTTTGGATTGGAAGAGTAAAAATGAAGCTGCGATTTTGACAGAAATTCAGCGTCAGGTAAGCAATGGCTCTATCATTTTGATGCATGATATCCATCAAACATCTGTTAATTCACTACCAAAAGTAATTGAGTATCTACAGGGACAAGGATATAGTTTTGTGACTGTATCAGATCTACTCAACACTCGTTTGAAGCCACATGAGATTTACTATTCTCGTAACCAGTAAGTTCTCAGTAGGCAAATATTTAAAAAAATTAAAAAAAGATAGTTTTAATCTTGACAAGTAGGGGAAAACTTGATATCATATAAAAGTTGAGAAAAGCAGAAGTGAGAACTTCTCGCCTTGCGACTAACGTTGTCTGGCCCCTACGGATCAAATTTCAGAAATGAAATACAATCATGTAGTGCGGGTTTGCGTTAGCAAGTCCGCTCTTGTTTTTCTCTAAATTAAAAAAAGAGGTGAAAACCATAGCAAAGCAAGACTTATTCATCAATGATGAAATTCGTGTACGCGAAGTTCGCTTAATCGGTCTTGAAGGTGAGCAATTGGGTATCAAACCACTAAGCGAAGCGCAAGCACTTGCGGACGAAGCTAATGTGGACTTGGTTCTCATTCAACCTCAAGCTAAACCTCCTGTTGCGAAAATTATGGACTACGGTAAGTTCAAATTTGAGTACCAGAAGAAACAAAAAGAGCAACGCAAAAAACAAAGCGTTGTGACCGTGAAAGAAGTTCGTTTGAGCCCAGTTATCGACAAGGGTGATTTCGAAACTAAACTTCGCAATGCTCGCAAGTTCCTTGAAAAAGGAAACAAAGTGAAGGTATCTATTCGCTTTAAGGGGCGTATGATCACCCATAAAGAGATTGGTGCAAAAGTTTTAGCCGAGTTCGCTGAAGCAACTCAAGATATTGCTATCATTGAACAACGTGCTAAAATGGATGGACGCCAAATGTTCATGCAATTGGCGCCAGCAACTGACAAAAAATAATTGTCAGAAAGTTAAATAAAGGAGAAAAAATCATGCCAAAACAAAAAACACACCGCGCATCAGCTAAACGTTTCAAACGTACAGGTTCTGGTGGACTTAAACGTTTCCGTGCTTACACATCTCACCGTTTCCACGGAAAAACTAAAAAACAACGTCGTCATCTTCGTAAAGCATCTATGGTGCATTCAGGAGATTTCAAACGTATCAAAGCAATGCTTACTCGCTTGAAATAATCGCGTATTTGTAAGTAAACAATTCTAGGAAATATTTGGAGGAAATAAAACATGGCACGTGTTAAAGGTGGCGTTGTATCACGCAAACGTCGTAAACGTATTCTTAAATTAGCAAAAGGTTACTATGGAGCTAAACACATCTTGTTCCGTACTGCAAAAGAACAAGTAATGAACTCTTACTACTATGCATACCGTGACCGTCGTCAAAAGAAACGTGACTTCCGTAAATTGTGGATCACACGTATCAATGCGGCAGCTCGTTTGAACGGACTTTCATACTCACAATTGATGCATGGTTTGAAATTGGCTGAGATCGAAGTTAACCGTAAAATGCTTGCTGACTTGGCTGTTAACGATGCAGCAGCTTTCACAGCTCTTGCAGATGCAGCTAAAGCAAAACTTGGTAAATAATTATTCATAAGACTGGTGCAAGTTTGTCCCAGTCTTTTTTAAACAAAGGAGAAAAAAATGGCTTCAAAAATGCTACACACATGCTTGCGAGTAGAAAATCTTGAAAAATCAATCGCTTTTTATCAAGATGCTTTTGGTTTTAAGGAATTGCGTCGTAGAGACTTTCCAGACTACGCTTTTACGATTGTTTATCTTGGACTTGAAGGTGATGATTATGAGTTAGAGTTGACTTACAACTATGATCACGGACCTTATGTTGTCGGTGACGGTTTTGCTCACATCGCCTTAAGCACACCTGATCTTGAGGCTCTTCATAAAGAACATAGCGACAAAGGCTATGAAGTGACAGCACCTAATGGACTTCCAGGGACTCAACCAAACTATTACTTTATCAAAGATCCAGATGGATACAAGGTAGAAGTAATTCGTGAGAATTCATTATAGTTCCTATCGAGTAGCTTGTATGCTACTCGTTTTTTTAATTTGTAGCAGAATGAAAGAAAAAGAATGGCGTCAGGCATTCACAAAATTCAAAACCAAAAAATGTGCTCGTTCTTCTATTCAAGGTTTATTAAAGCGTGTGAGTCAAGGAAGAGCTCAAGGGAATGAATCCTTCTTCCACTAGGGTCTGAAAGTGAGGCTTCTGCATTAGCTGATGAAATGATTTATTTTGATGGCCACGGTGCGGTTTGTCGCTGTTTAAACTGGCGTGAAGCCCAAAGAACCATGTTAACGCAAGAAACCAAAGATGCTATTTTAGTCATTGAAGCTATCAATGAAGAGCAGGCATCACGAGCTCGGGAAGCAATGCTAGAACTACATACTAAAATTGGTAAATATTTCGGTGTCAGTGGTAAGATCAGCCACTTAACAACTACAAATCCTATCTTGGAAATAGATTGATAAGTGGGAATCACGGTTAATTCAACTGTGGTTCTTTTTTCTTCAAGGGAAGAAAGAAATTGTTTTTCTATTTTTTAAAATGGTATAATATAAGGAGAAAAAGGGAGGTGATAGCGAGTGATTGCACAACTTGATACAAAAACGGTTTATAGTTTCATGGAGAGTATGATTTCCATTCGGAAGTATGTTGATCAAGGAAAAGCATACGGCTACTCAGCACTTGGAATCATGGATGTTGACAATCTATATGGAGCTTATTATTTTATCAAAGAGTGCCAAAAGCAGGAGATTCAGCCTGTATTAGGTCTTGAGGTGACCGTTCATCATAAGGAGGAACTCGTCAACCTTCGATTTTTAGCCTTGTCAAATCATGGCTATCGAAATCTCATGAAGCTTTCGACTCTAAAAATGACAGGTAAAAAGGAATGGACTGATTTTTCTCCCTATCTAGAAGATGTTTGTGTTATTGTTCCCTATTATTCTGCAATTGATTCCTTGGACTTAGGGCATGACTATTATATCGGAGTGTATCCAGATACACCTCAGTCGAATTTTTCTCACTCCATTCTCCCACTTTATCGTGTTAATTCCTTCGAATCTGAGAATTTAGAAACGCTTCAAATGCTCAAGGCGATTAAGGAAAATGTGATCTTGCGAGAGGTAGATGTTCAATCGCAACAAGGCTTGTTTTTACCTGCTTATCGCTTAGAGCAAGTATTTCAAGAAAAGTTTCCGCAAGCCTTAGAAAATCTTTCTGAACTGATTGGAGCAACTACTTATGAGATTGATAGTAGTCTCAAGCTTCCACGTTTCAATCCAGAGCGTCCTGCTGTTGAAGAGTTGCGCGAAAGAGCTATTAAGGGCTTGGAACAGAAAGGCTTACTCGATTCAGTTTATCAGGCTCGTTTGGAAGAAGAACTATCTGTGATTCATGACATGGGATTCGATGACTATTTCTTGGTTGTCTGGGATCTCTTACGTTTTGGTCGTTCTCAGGGATATTATATGGGAATGGGACGTGGGTCTGCAGTTGGAAGTCTAGTGGCCTATGCCTTAAATATTACTGGTATTGATCCTGTAGCTAAGAATCTTATCTTTGAGCGCTTTTTAAATCGTGAACGCTATACCATGCCTGATATCGATATCGATATTCCCGATATCTATCGTCCTGAATTTATACGCTATGTTCGTGACCGTTATGGTAGTATTCACGCTGCTCAGATAGTCACCTACTCGACTTTTGGTGCCAAACAGGCTATCCGAGATGTTTTTAAACGGTATGGTGTTCCCGAGTACGAGTTGACATCCATAACCAAGAAAATTGGTTTCAAAGATACCTTGACAAGCGCCTATGAAGGCAATCTAGGATTTAGACAACTGATTCAAAGTAAGATTGAGTACCAAAAGGCTTTTGAAATTGCCAAAAAGATAGAAGGCTATCCTCGACAGACTTCCATCCATGCTGCTGGTGTCGTGATTAGTGATAAAAATCTGACGGACTATATTCCTCTTAAGTATGGTGAGGATATGCTCATTACCCAGTATGATGCTCATGGAGTCGAGGGAAATGGCTTGCTCAAGATGGATTTCTTGGGCTTAAGAAACCTAACTTTCGCTCAAAAAATGCAGGATCTCTTATTTGAAACTCAAGGAATTCAGCTAAGGATTGAGGAAATTGACCTTGAGGATAGGGAAACTTTAGCCCTCTTTGCAGCTGGAAAGACCAAGGGGATTTTTCAATTTGAACAACCTGGAGCTATCCGTTTATTGAAACGAGTGAAGCCACAAAACTTTGAAGAAGTAGTAGCAACAACTTCTTTAAACCGACCAGGTGCGAGCGACTATATTGATAACTTTGTGGCTCGAAAACATGGTAAAGAAAAGGTGACGGTTCTGGACCCAGTTTTGGAAGATATTTTAGCTCCAACTTATGGAATTATGCTTTACCAAGAACAGGTGATGCAAGTAGCTCAGCGATATGCTGGTTTTAGCCTTGGGAAGGCCGACATTTTACGTCGTGCCATGGGTAAAAAGAACGCAGCTGAGATGCACCGAATGGAAGAGAGTTTTATCCAAGGTGCACTCGAAAAAGGTCATGGAAAGGAACAGGCTCAGCAGGTTTTTGCTGTCATGGAAAAATTTGCTGGTTATGGTTTCAACCGATCACATGCTTATGCTTATGCGGCTTTAGCTTTTCAACTTGCTTACTTTAAAACACATTACCCAGAAATCTTTTATCAAGTCATGCTCAACTATGCCAGTGGAGATTATATTCTCGATGCCCTTGAAATGGGTTTTGAACTGATATCACTCTCTATCAATACAATCCCATATCAGGATAAATTGACAGACAAGACTATTTACTTGGGACTTAAGAGTATCAAGGGGATGCCTCGAGATTTTGCCTATTGGATTTTAGAGAGTCGTCCTTTTAGTAGTGTTGAAGATTTTGTCACTCGCTTGCCTAAAAATTATCAGAAGTTGAGTCTTTTAACTCCCCTAGTCGAGATTGGTTTATTCGATAGTTTTGAAAAAAATCGCCAAAAAATCTTATCCAATTTACCTACTTTGTTTATTTTTGTGGAAGAATTGGGGAGTTTGTTTGCAGATAATAGCTACAATTGGCTTGAGAGTGAGGATTTTACGCAAGTCGAGAAGTTTCGTAAGGAACAGGAGTGGCTTGGAGTTGGTATCAGTCCGCATCCCTTACTGGTTTTAGCAAAGAATCCCCTCTATCCAATTGTGAGTTTGTCTGAACTATCTGAAGGACAGACAGCTACAGTACTCGTTGAGATAGAATCCATTCGTGTCATTCGTACTAAAAAAGGTGAAAACATGGCTTTTCTGAAAGTTAGTGATAGTAAAACGAAGCTTGAAGTCACAGTTTTTTCTGACCAGTATCGTCAATTTAACAATCTCTTACATGAAGGAAGATTTTACTACCTTAATGGAAAAGTGCAGGCAAGAGACGGTCGCCTTCAGTTAGTATTAAATAATCTAAAAGAAGCAGTGAGTGAACGATTTTGGATTCAGGCTGCTGATCATGAACATGATTCTGAAATTTATCATATTTTAGAACAATACAAGGGACAAATTCCAGTCATTATTCGCTACGAAAATGAACAAAAAAATGTTCTTTTGCCGGGTTATTTTGTTGCAAAAGATGTTAGTTTGCAGGAATCTTTGAGTCAAATAACTATGAAAACGATTTATCGTTAAAAATCAATGAAAATAAAAGAATTTTAACTTTAATTATGGTATAATCAGTTAGAATGTTAAAAGAAAAAGGAGCAAAACCAAATGAAACGTATTGCTGTTTTGACTAGTGGTGGAGACGCCCCTGGTATGAATGCTGCCATCCGTGCAGTAGTTCGTCAAGCAATCTCAGAAGGAATGGAAGTTTTTGGCATCTATGATGGATACGCAGGTATGGTTGCAGGCGAAATTTATCCACTTGATGCTGCTTCAGTGGGAGACATCATTTCACGTGGTGGTACTTTCCTTCACTCTGCTCGTTATCCTGAGTTTGCAAAACTCGAAGGTCAACTTAAAGGGATTGAGCAGTTGAAAAAACACGGTATCGAAGGTGTCGTAGTTATCGGTGGTGACGGTTCTTATCACGGAGCAATGCGCTTGACTGAGCATGGATTCCCTGCTATTGGACTTCCAGGAACAATCGATAACGATATCGTAGGTACTGATTTCACAATCGGATTTGATACTGCAGTTACAACTGCAATGGATGCCATCGATAAGATTCGTGATACCTCATCAAGTCACCGTCGTACTTTCGTAGTTGAAGTTATGGGACGTAATGCTGGAGATATCGCTCTTTGGGCTGGTATTGCCACTGGTGCTGATGAAATTATCATCCCTGAAGAAGGCTTCAAGATGGAAGACATCGTAGCAAGTATCAAAGCTGGATATGAACACGGTAAGAAACACAACATTATCGTTTTGGCAGAAGGTGTTATGTCAGCGGCTGAATTTGGTCAAAAACTAAAAGAAGCTGGAGATACAAGCGACCTTCGTGTAACTGAACTTGGTCATATCCAACGTGGTGGATCTCCAACTGCTCGTGACCGTGTATTGGCGTCACGTATGGGAGCACACGCTGTTAAACTTCTTAAACAAGGAATCGGTGGTGTCGCTGTTGGTATCCGTAACGAGAAAATGGTTGAAAATCCAATTCTTGGAACTGCAGAAGAAGGAGCTTTGTTTAGCCTAACAGCTGATGGTAAGATTGTTGTTAACAATCCTCATAAAGCTGACCTTGAACTTTCTGCTTTGAACAAGAGCTTGTCATAATCAACTTTAACTAAACTGGTAAAATGACCATAAAAGGTCAAATTATATAAAGGAGTCACAAAAATCATGAACAAACGTGTAAAAATCGTTGCAACTTTGGGTCCTGCGGTAGAAATCCGTGGTGGTAAAAAATTCGGTGAAGACGGATATTGGGGTGAAAAACTTGACGTTGAAGCTTCAGCTAAAAACATTGCTCAATTGATTGAAGCAGGAGCTAACACTTTCCGTTTCAACTTCTCACACGGTGACCACCAAGAACAAGGTGACCGTATGGCAACTGTTAAACTTGCAGAAAAACTTGCAGGTAAAAAAGTTGGTTTCCTTCTTGACACTAAAGGACCAGAAATCCGTACTGAATTGTTTGAAGGTGAAGCTAAAGAGTACTCATACAAAACTGGTGAAAAAATCCGTGTTGCAACTAAACAAGGTATCAAATCAACTCGTGAAGTGATTGCTTTGAACGTTGCTGGAGCTCTTGACATCTATGATGACGTTGAAGTTGGTCGCCAAGTATTGGTTGACGATGGTAAACTTGGTCTTCGTGTTGTAGAAAAAGACGATGCAACTCGTGAATTTGTCGTTGAAGTTGAAAACGACGGTGTTATCGCTAAACAAAAAGGTGTAAACATCCCTAACACTAAAATTCCTTTCCCAGCTCTTGCTGAACGTGATAACGCTGATATCCGCTTCGGTCTTGAACAAGGTATCAACTTCATCGCGATCTCATTCGTACGTACTGCAAAAGACGTTAACGAAGTTCGTGCAATCTGTGAAGAAACTGGTAACGGTCACGTTCAATTGTTCGCTAAAATCGAAAACCAACAAGGTATCGATAACTTGGACGAAATCATTGAAGCTGCTGACGGTATCATGATCGCTCGTGGTGACATGGGTATCGAAGTACCATTTGAAATGGTTCCAGTTTACCAAAAAATGATCATCACTAAAGTGAATGCTGCTGGTAAAGTTGTTATCACTGCAACAAACATGCTTGAAACAATGACTGAAAAACCACGTGCAACTCGTTCAGAAGTATCAGACGTATTCAACGCTGTTATCGACGGAACTGATGCTACAATGCTTTCAGGTGAGTCAGCAAATGGTAAATACCCACTTGAGTCTGTTCGTACAATGGCAACTATCGATAAGAACGCTCAAACGCTTCTTAACGAATACGGACGTTTGAATTCAGATTCATTTGAACGTAACTCTAAGACAGAAGTTATGGCTTCAGCAGTTAAAGACGCTACAAACTCAATGGACATCAAATTGGTTGTAACTCTTACTAAGACTGGTCACACAGCACGTTTGATCTCTAAATATCGTCCAAATGCTGATATCTTGGCATTGACATTTGACGAATTGACAGAACGTGGATTGATGTTGAACTGGGGTGTTATCCCAATGTTGACAGAAGCTCCATCATCAACTGATGACATGTTTGAAATTGCTGAACGTAAAGCAGTTGAAGCAGGTCTTGTACAATCTGGTGACGATATCGTTATCGTTGCAGGTGTGCCACTTGGTGAAGCAGTTCGTACTAACACAATGCGTATCCGCACTGTACGTTAATCTAATATTAAAAAGCCTATCATATCAAGCTTTCTAGCTTGTGTGATAGGTCTTTTTTTGTGACGAGGGGCAAAATATATCATTTTCCTTTCAATACTAAGGTATATAAAACAGCTTCCCTTATACCTTTTGCTGTAATTAGAGATTTCATTGCTCATCTTTGTATCTTTATGACTAAACCTAGCTAGGATTTTTTGGATAATAAGTCTATAAGTGTTTGATTGTTGCTTGAGCTTATTGCTATTTGGACAGAAAGGATTGCTAAAAGATAGTATTTAATAGTGTTTAGGAAAATAAAAAAAAGCTCTCTGGAAAAACCAGAAAGCCTGAGAGGCATCTCCATGTGAGAAACCGGTTCACACAATTTCTCAAGGTCCGCTCCTGCGTTATGACCTCCTTTGCTCAATAGTAGCTCTCGCTACATATCGACTCATCGCAAGTTTTATTTTACTATAAGGACAATAAAATGTCAATAAAAAAAGTTCCTATACCAAGGAACTGATGAACAATGCTAATTGCCGGGATCGAACCGGCGACCTCATCCTTACCATGGATGCGCTCTGCCTACTGAGCTAAATCAGCTTACTTAAAAAGTATACTATAGAATCAAATCTTTGTCAATAAAATGTTTTATTTAAAAGTAATCAGCTGTCAGTCAAACTAAAATGGCTTAAGAGAATATCCCTCAGCCATTTTATTCTAACCTAATTGATTTTGTTTTTTTTCTGGATTCCAGATAAAACTTGCAATAAAGCTAAAGATGATGGTAACAATCGCAACTAAGACAGCAAGAATCAGTGCTGGTATGCGAATAAACCACCACAAAGGATTTGGTTTTTTGTTATTGTGCCATTGTTTCGTTTCCTCATCTAGACGTTGGAATTCTAATTGGATACGTTCAGCAACCATCTCAATTCCTTCATCATTCATTTTCTTAATGTCTGAGATATCGATAGGATTTCCGAAGTTCATATCGACACGTTCGCGACTGATGAGTCCTTTTAAGGTCATTGGGCCAGTGTAAGTAACTGGCATGATGCGAACCTTGGCCATTTTAGCAATCAGAGCTACGCCACCTTTGACATCGTTAGAATGACGACTACCACTTGGAAACATGATGAGAGATCGGTCGCTCTTTTTAAGAACATTGATAGGATACTTAATGGCAGAAGCGCTAGGATTTTCCCGGTCAATAGGAAAGGCACCACACATTCGAATCCACCAACCAAAGATTCGATTAGAGAAAAGTTCCTTTTTAGCCATAAAGACAAATTGCTTTGGTTTGGTCGCAAATGCCATGTAGACAGGATCCCACCAAGTACGATGGGGAGCAACTAGGATATAGTTTTCATCTTGACTCGGAATTTTATCAGTATTATGATAGTGAGCATTACCGTTGATAGACCAAAGAATCAACATAACCAGCCCACGAAGATAAGTATAAAACATGGTGTCTCCTTCAATTTTCTTTCTTTTATTATACCTTATCATACTAGGACAAGCAAATGTTTTTTTGTTTAGGCGGAATTGCTCTTCATATGAAATTAGAATTATTTTTAAAAAAATGATATGATAGAATTTATGGATAAAAATAAAATTATAGGCTTAAGCCAATCAGAAGTTAATGAACGTCAGAAACAGGGACAGGTCAATGATTTCAAAGCATCAGCTAGTACCAGTACTTGGCAGATTGTAAAACGAAATGTTTTTACTCTCTTTAATGCTTTAAACTTTGCTATTGCTTTAGCGCTCGCTTTTGTTCAAGCCTGGAGCAACTTGGTTTTCTTTGCAGTTATCTGTTTTAATGCTTTTTCAGGAATTGTAACCGAGCTACGTGCCAAACATATGGTTGATAAACTCAATCTCTTGAATAAAGAAAAGATTACGACTATCCGTGATGGACAAGAGATTGCTTTGGATCCAGAAGAGCTTGTTTTGGATGATGTGATTCGCTTGTCTGCAGGGGATCAAATTCCAAGTGATGCGATTGTATTAGAAGGCTTTGCAGAAGTCAATGAAGCCATGTTAACGGGCGAGAGCGACTTGGTGCAAAAAGAAGTAGAAGACTTAATGTTGTCAGGTAGTTTTCTTGCCAGTGGTTCTGTCTTTGCTCAAGTTCATCATGTAGGGGCAGATAACTATGCAGCCAAACTCATGCTTGAAGCTAAGACAGTTAAACCGATCAACTCACGCATCATGAAATCGCTAGACCAGCTTGCAGGCTTTACTGGGAAAATCATCATTCCATTTGGAATTGCCCTCTTGCTTGAAGCTTTGGTCTTGAAAGGTTTACCACTGAAGTCTTCTGTAGTGAATTCCTCTACAGCTCTTTTGGGAATGTTGCCTAAGGGGATTGCCCTCTTGACCATTACCTCTCTTTTAACCGCTGTTATCAAGCTTGGTTTGAAAAAGGTCTTGGTGCAGGAGATGTACTCTGTTGAAACCCTAGCGCGCGTGGATATGCTCTGCTTGGATAAGACAGGTACCATCACCCAAGGGAAGATGCAGGTTGAGACTGTTCTTCCTCTGACCCAGGCTTATGACAAGGATGCTATTGCCGACATACTAACCAGCTATATGGCAAACAGCGAGGATAAAAATCCTACAGCTCAAGCTATCCGTCAACGTTTTCAAGGTCAAGTAGCTTATCCGATGATTTCTAGTCTTCCATTTTCAAGCGATCGTAAATGGGGAGCAATGGAGTTGGAAGGTCTCGGAACTGTTTTCCTAGGTGCACCTGAGATGTTGTTGAATGCTGAAGTTCCTGAGGCTAGAGAAGCTCTTGAACGAGGATCTCGTGTCTTAGTTCTGGCCCTCAGTCAAGAAAAACTTGATCACCACAAGCCACAAAAGCCATCTGATATTCAAGCCTTGGCTTTGCTTGAAATTCTAGATCCAATCCGAGAAGGGGCGGCTGAAACTCTAGACTATCTTCGTTCTCAGGAAGTGGGCTTGAAAATTATTTCTGGTGATAATCCAGTTACCGTTTCAAGTATTGCTCAAAAAGCTGGTTTTGCAGACTACCACAGCTACGTAGATTGCTCGAAAATTACTGATGAAGAGTTGGTTGCTATGGCTGAGGAGACAGCGATTTTCGGACGTGTCTCTCCTCATCAAAAGAAACTGATCATCCAAACGTTGAAAAAAGCAGGTCATACGACTGCAATGACAGGAGATGGTGTCAATGATATCCTTGCTCTCCGCGAGGCAGACTGTTCCATCGTGATGGCTGAAGGAGATCCAGCGACTCGTCAGATTGCAAATCTGGTCCTCTTGAACTCAGACTTTAATGATGTTCCTGAGATTCTCTTTGAAGGTCGTCGTGTGGTCAATAACATTGCCCACATTGCTCCGATTTTCTTGATTAAGACCATCTATTCCTTCCTGCTTGCAGTCATCTGTATTGCAAGTGCTTTGTTGGGACGTACTGAATGGATTTTAATTTTCCCATTCATTCCGATTCAGATTACCATGATTGACCAGTTTGTGGAAGGATTCCCACCGTTCGTATTGACCTTTGAGCGAAATATTAAACCAGTCGAACAAAACTTCCTCAGAAAATCCATGCTCCGTGCACTACCAAGTGCCTTGATGGTAGTCTTTAGTGTTCTCTTTGTTAAAATTTTTGGAACCAGTCAAGGCTGGTCAGCCATTGAAATTTCGACTCTTCTGTATTATCTACTAGCGTCGATTGGTTTCATGTCTGTAGTTAGAGCTTGCTTGCCATTTAGTCTATGGCGTGTCCTCTTGATTATTTGGTCAGTTGGTGGCTTCCTTGGAACGGCTCTATTCCCAAGAATCCAAAAACTACTTGAAATTTCAACACTGACAGGACAAACATTACCTGTCTATGGCATCATGATGCTCATCTTTACTGTGATTTTCATCCTGACAAGTCGTTATCAAGCTAGAAGATAAAGAAAGGCTGCAATCCATGATTGCGGTCTTTTTTAGGTACAGGATTGCTAGACAAAATATGGTATAATAAAGAGAAATAGACTTTTGGAAAGTGAGAGAAAATGATTTCGAAGAGATTAGAAATGGTAGCTTCTTTTGTACCTCAAGGAGCCGTTTTACTGGACGTCGGGAGTGATCATGCTTATCTACCCATTGAATTGGTTGAAAAAGGTCACATCGATCGTGCCATTGCAGGAGAGGTTGTAGAAGGTCCCTATCAATCTGCAGTTACAAATGTTAAAAGTCATGGTTTAACTGAGAAAATTCAGGTTCGTTTAGCCAATGGTTTAGCAGCATTTGAAGAAAGTGATCTGGTATCTGTCATCACTATTGCTGGAATGGGTGGCCGTTTGATTGCTACGATTTTGGAAGACGGATTAGACAAACTTGCTACTGTTGAGCGTTTGATTCTTCAACCCAATAATCGAGAAGACGAGTTGCGTTCTTGGTTACAAGAACATGGTTTTCAAATCATAGCAGAAAGTATTCTAGAAGAAGCTGGGAAATTCTACGAGATCATAGTTGCAGAAGCTGGTAAAATGAATCTATCAGCAACTGATGTCCGCTTTGGTCCATTCTTGTCCAAAGAAGTCAGTCCAGTCTTCGTCCAAAAATGGCAAAAAGAAGTTGCTAAGCTTGAGTTTGCCCTTAGTCAAATTCCAGAAAAAAATCAAGAAGAACGTCAAGTTCTAGCAGAAAAAATTCAAGCCATCAAGGAGGTGCACCATGAAAGCAAGTGAAGTGATTAAGCGTTATGAAGCCTATTGCCCACAAGAATTTTCTATGGAAGGGGATAGTCGTGGTCTGCAAATTGGCACCCTAGACAAGGAAATTCAAAAGGTCATGGTTGCTCTTGATATCCGTGAAGAGACAGTCGCTGAAGCTATTGACAAGGGTGTTGATCTGATTATCGTTAAGCACGCCCCTATCTTTCGTCCAATCAAGGACTTGGTAGCTAGTCGTCCTCAAAATCAGATTTATATCAATCTCATCAAGCACGATATCGCTGTCTACGTCAGTCATACTAATATTGATATTGTTGAAAATAGTCTCAATGACTGGTTCTGCCAACTGTTAGATATTAAAGATACAACCTATATACAAGAAACAGGTCCTGAACGTGGGATTGGCCGTATTGGAACGATTAGACCTCAAAAATTTAAGGAATTTGCTGACCATGTTAAGGAAGTCTTTGGTCTAGATAGCCTTCGTATGGTGTATTATCAAGAGAAGGATTTGCAAAAGACAATCTCAAGAGTGGCTATCTGTGGTGGCAGTGGGCAATCTTTCTATTCTGATGCTTTAGCAAAAGGAGCAGATCTTTATATCACTGGTGATATTTATTATCATACTGCCCAAGATATGCTGTCAGATGGTTTATTAGCTTTGGATCCAGGACACTATATCGAAGTGCTTTTTGTGGAAAGAATTGCAGCGCTCTTGAACGAATGGAAGGAAGAGAATGCTTGGTCGCTAGAAGTAGTCGCAAGTCAGGCTTCTACCAATCCATTCCATCATATCTAGTTAGAAGGTAAAGACAATGAAAAAAGTTGCCATTGTAGGAGCAGGAATTGTAGGGGCAACAGCTGCCTACTATCTCTCTAAGGAAGCAGATGTCGAAGTAACTGTCTTTGATCATGGGTACGGACAAGCTACCAAGGCAGCGGCAGGAATCATCAGTCCTTGGTTCTCTAAACGACGTAATAAAGCTTGGTACAAGATGGCTCGCCTAGGAGCAGACTTTTATGTAGATTTATTAGCTGATTTAGAAAAAAATGGTCAAAAGATTGATTTCTACCAGCGCTCAGGAGTCTTACTTCTCAAAAAAGATGATTCCAAGCTCGAGGAACTCTATGACTTAGCCTTGCAACGTAGAGATGAATCTCCCTTAATTGGCGAATTAGCCATTTTGGACCAAGCTGCTGCAAGTAGCTTATTCCCTGGATTAGTGGGATTTGAAAGATTACTCTATGCTTCTGGTGGCGCTCGAGTAGACGGACAACTCCTAGTCAGTCGTTTACTGGAAGCCAGTCAAGTGAAGGTCGTAAAGCAAGAGGTCAGTCTAAAACCCTTAGCATCGGGTTATCAAATAGACAATCAAAAGTTTGACCAAGTTATCTTGTCCACAGGAGCTTGGCTTGGACACATTTTGGAGCCTTTAGGCTATGAGGTGGATGTTCGCCCTCAAAAAGGTCAACTTAGAGATTACCAAGTGAAACAAGACATGGCAAGCTATCCTGTAGTTATGCCTGAAGGGGAGTGGGATTTGATTCCATTTCCAGGTGGGAAGTTGTCTCTAGGAGCTACTCATGAAAATGATATGGGATTTGACCTAACAGTTGATGAAAATTTGCTCCAACAAATGGCTGAGGCGGCGAGTCCATTTTATCCAGCCCTGGTTGAGGCAATTTTATCTGGAGAACGTGTGGGGATTCGTGCTTATACAAGTGATTTCTCTCCATTTTTTGGACAGGTTCCAAACTTATCAGGAGTCTATACAGCAAGTGGTCTAGGATCTTCAGGATTAACGACTGGTCCTATTATCGGTTATCATCTAGCTCAAATGCTTCAAGGGAGAAGTGGTGTATTAGATCCAGCAGATTATCCGACTGAAAGATACATTAAAAAGAAACAATAGTAAATCTTTTACTTAGATTTTACGATAGTGTTAGGAAAGTAAATGACTTTCCCTATCAAAAATGGTAGAATGAAAAAAATAATCCAAGAATTGAGGAAATAAAATGCAAGAAAAGATTTTGGTAACAGGTGGAGCAGGTTTTATCGGAACTCACACTGTCATTGAACTAGTTCAAGCTGGACACCAAGTAGTTGTCGTGGATAATTTGGTCAATAGTAGTCGTAAAAGTCTTGAAGTAGTCGAAAGAATCACAGGCGTAGAAATTCCTTTCTACGAAGCAGATATTCGTGATACAGATACACTTCGTGATATTTTCAAACATGAAGAACCAACAGGAGTTATCCATTTTGCTGGTTTGAAGGCTGTAGGGGAATCTACACGTATCCCACTTGCCTACTATGATAACAATATTGCTGGAACTGTCAGTCTATTGAAAGTTATGGAAGAGACTAACTGTAAGAATATCATCTTCAGCTCTTCAGCAACTGTTTATGGAGATCCGCATACAGTTCCAATCCTCGAAGATTTCCCTCTTTCAGCTACTAACCCTTATGGTCGTACTAAGTTGATGCTTGAAGAAATCTTGACAGATATCTATAAAGCTGATTCAGAGTGGAACGTTGTTTTACTTCGTTATTTCAACCCAATTGGGGCGCATGAGAGTGGTGACCTAGGAGAAAATCCAAACGGCATTCCAAATAACCTTTTGCCGTATGTAACACAAGTCGCAGTTGGTAAGTTAGAACAAGTTCAAGTCTTCGGAGATGACTACGATACTGAAGATGGAACAGGTGTACGTGACTATATCCACGTTGTTGACCTAGCAAAAGGACATGTTGCAGCCCTTAAGAAGCTTCAAAAAGGTTCAGGTCTAAACATATACAATCTTGGTACAGGAAAAGGTTACTCTGTGCTTGAAATTATCCAAAATATGGAAAAAGCAGTCGGACGTCCAATTCCTTACCGTATCGTTGAACGTCGTCCGGGTGATATTGCAGCTTGCTACTCAGATCCAGCAAAGGCTAAGGAAGAGCTAGGATGGGAAGCAGAACTTGGTATTACAGAGATGTGTGAAGACGCATGGCGTTGGCAAAGCAAGCATCCAAATGGATTTGAAGACTAAGATGATGATTTCAATCATAGTCCCATGCTTAAACGAAGAGGAAGTACTTCCTCTTTTTTATCAAACTCTTGAAGCACTGATCCCAGATTTGGAAACAGAAATCGAATACATTTTTGTAGATGATGGTTCGACTGATAAGACTTTGGATCTTTTAAAGGTTTATCGAGAGAAAAATCCTGCAGTACATTATATCTCTTTCTCGCGTAATTTTGGGAAGGAAGCAGCCTTATATGCAGGTTTACAACAAGCTAGAGGAGATTTGGTGGTAGTTATGGATGCAGACCTTCAGGATCCACCAAGACTCTTGCTTGAGATGAAAGAACTACTAGATCAGAATCCGGATTTGGACTGCGTTGGAACACGCAGAACCAGTCGAGAAGGAGAACCTTTTTTACGTAGTTTCTGCGCCGATCTTTTTTATCGTTTTATGCAAAAAATTAGCCCAGTAGCTCTTCCATCGGGTGTTCGTGATTTTCGGATGATGAGAAGATCAGTTGTGGATGCAGTGTTAGAATTGACAGAATACAATCGCTTTTCCAAAGGACTCTTTGCCTGGGTTGGTTTCCGTACTCACTATTTAGAATACCCTAATGTTGAAAGGCAGGCAGGTAAGACAAGTTGGAGTTTTAGACAACTCTTTTTCTACTCTATTGAAGGGATTGTGAATTTTTCAGATTTTCCTTTGATATTAGCTTTTGTTGCTGGCCTTTCGTCGTGTTTTCTGGCTTTAGTGATGACATTGTTTGTAGTTGTCCGTACTCTCGTACTGGGCAATCCAACTTCTGGTTGGACTTCTCTGATGGCTGTCATTCTATTTCTTGGTGGTGTCCAATTATTGACGATTGGGATTCTCGGAAAATATATCAGTAAAATTTATATGGAAACGAAAAAAAGACCCCTCTATCTGATAAAAGAACAGAGTGAGTCATGATAAGATTTGCTAAAAATAAGTCCTTCAAAAGACTATAATTTTCTGGAAAAATATGCTAAACTAGAGGAAGTGGGATTTGGAAATTGAATTACCACTGATGACAAATTAATCTTTGATGAGCGCGCGAGTGGGACACTGTTTTACAGCTTCCAGTAGCTCTTCACTAGCTGGGATGTCTCTCTCTAGTAGATTAGGATCATCATAGAAACGCACAATACCATTATCATGGTAATCAAATAAATCAGAATAGGTTTGGCATAGCCCACAGGCAATGCATCGTTCAGGTATAAGTGTGATTTTCATATTTATATTGTAATAAGAAATTAGAAAAAAAACAAGGAGTAAGGTATGGAAAAGGAACCATGGCAAGAAGATATTTACGATATCGAGGAAAGTCGTTCGGAACGCAGAAGCAGAGGAAATAAGGAATCAGGAGTAGGAGCTAATCGTATTTTAACGATTTTGGCTTGTATTTTCTTTGTTATCGTTGTCGGAATGATTGCTATTCTAATCTACCTGTCATCTGGTGGAAGTGATCGTACGGCAGCCTTGAAAGATTTTCATGATTCTTCTGCGCCTAAGGTAGAGGAAGTTTCTTCAACATCATCAAGTAGTTCAGTTGAAGCATCAAGTTCTGAAGCAGAAGCTACTTCTTCAAGTAGTTCAGAGGAACATACAAATGCTGAAGGAACCATTACTGTCCTTGCAGGTGAAGGTGAGGCAGCTATTGCAGCTAGAGCAGGCATTTCTATTGCCCAGCTTGAAGCCTTGAACCCTGGTCATATGTCTTCAGGTACTTGGTTTGCAAATCCTGGTGATGTCCTTAAGACAAGATAGGAGTTAGAATGAAAACAATTCAGATTGCCATTGATGGACCAGCATCCAGTGGGAAGAGTACAGTAGCTAAGATTATCGCTAAGGACTTTGGATATACCTACTTGGATACAGGTGCCATGTATCGTGCTGCGACTTACATCGCTTTGAACAATCAGGTAAGCCCAGAAGAGTCATCTCGACTTCTTGAATTATTGGAACAATATCCAATTAGCTTTGGTCGTGCTGAAACAGGCGAACAGCTTGTTTTTGTTGGGGACGTTGATGTGACAAATCCAATCCGAGAAAATGAAGTAACTAATGCTGTATCTGCTTTTGCAGCCATTCCAGCTATTCGTGAAAAATTGGTAGCCCTTCAGCAAGAAATTGCCCAACAAGGCGGAATCGTCATGGATGGTCGAGATATTGGTACAGTGGTCTTGCCTAAGGCTGAATTGAAGATTTTTCTTGTTGCTTCAGTGGATGAACGTGCAGAACGACGTTATAAGGAAAATATTTCAAAGGGAATCGAAACAGATTTGGAAACTTTGAAAGAAGAGATTGCTGCGCGTGACTATAAAGATAGTCATCGTGAAACTTCGCCTCTTAAACAGGCTGAGGATGCAATCTATTTAGACACGACTGGACTAAGTATTTTAGAAGTTGTCGAAAAAATTAAATCAGAAGCAGTTAAACATTTTTAATTTGAAATGCTAACCGATTTACCACGATAGTGGTGAGTCGGTTTTTTAGCAATTTGTCAAATTTTAAATTTTAAGGTATAATAGATTCTGTTAACGAAAATTTGACAATCAAACCATCATGAAAATAGAAGGAGATAAAATGAACAATCTACCAAATTGCCCAAAATGTAATTCAGAATATGTCTATGAAGACGGAGCCTTGCTAGTCTGTCCAGAGTGTGCTTATGAATGGAATCCTGCTGAGCAAGCAGAGGTTGAAGACGGCCTTGTTGCCATCGATGCTAATGGAAATAAATTGGCTGACGGTGATACAGTAACCTTGATCAAAGACCTTAAGGTAAAAGGCGCTCCAAAAGACCTTAAGCAAGGGACACGTGTTAAAAACATCCGTATTGTTGAAGGTGACCACAACATCGATTGTAAGATTGATGGATTTGGTGCTATGAAATTAAAATCAGAATTTGTTAAAAAGATCTAATCATGACTGCTTGGAATAAAATAATTTTTTTCAGTCGCTCTTTCATGTTTTTAGCAGCATTTACAGGCGTCTATCTGGAAATTACCAAACGTGGTGGTTTAGGGATGTTGCTTTACTATACAGTCCTTTCCAACCTTTTGGTTGTCATTTTTACAGGTTATCTTTTGTTAAAGATGCGACGTGAGGGTGACCATTGGCAAAGTTCAAGTCTTTTGCGACTCAAGGGTGGTGTCACTATGAGTATTATGATTACTTGTGTCATCTATCATTTCATGCTAGCTCCTTTGACGACAGATTTTTACCGTTTGGAAAATTTCCTTTGCCATTATATCGTACCCCTCTGGTTTCTAGTTGATACCATCATTTTTGATAAGAGTCGTCAATATAAGTTAGTTGATCCCATGCTTTGGACTAGCCTTCCTTTGCTTTATATGATTTTTGCCCTCTTAAACGGTTTTGTTCTAAAGATGGATGTCCCTAATGCTAAGGATAGTCCCTTCCCTTATTTCTTTTTGAATGCTACCAAACATGGTTGGGGCTTTGTCTTTAAATGGGCAGCCACTATCTTTGTTGTCTACATGGTTTCAGGATATCTGTTTTATCTTGTTAAAAACATTAAAAAATCTAAGAAATAAAAGTACCCTCTGTGGGTACTTTTTTTGATGATTGAAATAATTGTACCCGGACAAATCAATTTTTTTTATCTTGTTCTTGAGTCATTTCTACCTTACAATAAATATGTAGCTACCAATACAACTATTGAGGAAGAAAAAATGACTGAAAATCGTTATGAATTAAATAAAAATTTGGCGCAAATGCTTAAAGGTGGCGTCATCATGGACGTTCAAAACCCTGAACAAGCAAGAATTGCAGAGGCTGCAGGTGCAGCAGCAGTTATGGCTTTGGAGCGAATCCCAGCTGATATTCGTGCGGCCGGTGGTGTCTCTCGTATGAGTGATCCTAAGATGATCAAGGAAATTCAAGAAGCAGTCAGCATTCCAGTTATGGCTAAGGTTCGAATTGGGCATTTTGTTGAAGCTCAGATTTTAGAAGCCATCGAGATTGACTATATCGATGAGAGTGAAGTGTTATCTCCAGCTGATGATCGTTTCCATGTGGACAAGAAAGAATTTCAAGTTCCTTTTGTTTGTGGTGCAAAAGACTTGGGTGAAGCCTTGCGTCGTATCGCTGAAGGAGCATCGATGATTCGTACAAAAGGGGAGCCAGGAACAGGAGACATCGTTCAGGCAGTTCGCCATATGCGTATGATGAATCAAGAAATCCGTCGCATTCAAAATCTCCGTGAAGATGAACTCTATGTCGCAGCAAAAGAACTCCAAGTTCCGGTAGAATTAGTTCAATACGTCCACGAACATGGGAAATTACCAGTTGTCAACTTCGCAGCTGGAGGAGTTGCAACACCAGCAGATGCTGCTCTCATGATGCAGCTAGGTGCAGAAGGTGTCTTTGTTGGTTCAGGAATTTTCAAGTCGGGTGATCCTGTTAAACGTGCAGCAGCCATTGTCAAGGCAGTCACAAACTATCAAAATCCTCAAATTTTAGCTCAAATCTCAGAAGATTTGGGAGAAGCCATGGTTGGTATCAATGAGAATGAAATCCAAATTCTCATGGCTGAGCGAGGAAAATAGATGAAAATTGGAATATTGGCCTTGCAAGGCGCCTTTGTAGAGCATGAGAAAGTCCTTGCCAAACTAGGAGTAGAAAGTATTGAACTGCGAAACCTAGAAGATTTTCAGCAGCATCAGAGTAATCTGTCAGGATTGATTTTACCTGGAGGTGAGTCGACAGCTATGGGAAAACTCCTACGTGATCAGCAGATGCTACTTCCTCTAAGAGATGCTATTCTCAATGGTTTACCAGTCTTTGGAACTTGTGCAGGTTTGATCTTGCTAGCGAGACAAATCGCTTCTCAAGAGGAAAGTCATCTGGCGACTATGGATATAGTAGTTGAGCGCAATGCCTTTGGACGTCAGCTAGGAAGCTTTTATACAGAAGCAGAGTGCAAGGGTGTTGGCAAAATTCCCATGACCTTTATCCGTGGACCTATTATTAGTGAAGTTGGTAAGGGTGTTGATGTTCTGGCAGTAGTGAACAATCAAATCGTTGCAGCTCAAGAAAAGAATATGCTAGTGACTTCATTTCATCCGGAATTAACAAATGATCTTCGCTTGCATCAATACTTTATCAATATGTGCAAATAAAAATAGGTCGGGATTTTGTCTCGACCTATTTTTTACATATAATAAACAATGGCAATATATTGGAGAGCTGAAGCTGCTAGGATGAAGAGATGCCAGATCATGTGGAAGTATGGTTTCTTCTTAGCGTAAAATCCAGCACCAACTGTATAGCAAAGCCCACCTGATACCATAAGAGTCCAAAAGATTGGATTTGTTTGACTGATGATTGCTGGTAGGATAGCCACAACTAACCAACCCATGATTAAGTAGAGAATTAGACTAAATTTTTCATTGACTTTTTTGGCAAAGATTTTATAAAGAATACCAAAAATAGTTGTTCCCCATTGGATAGCAATAATCAGGTAACCAAACCAGTTATTCATCAAGGTCAAAACGACAGGAGTATAAGAACCAGCAATCGCAACATAAATCATGGAATGGTCGATAATGCGCAAGACATACTTATGAGTGGAACCATAAGCCATAGAATGATAGATGGTCGATGAAAGGAACATGAGAAAGAGGCTAATAACGAAAATCGACACCCCAATCGATGATAAAAATCCATGAGCTTCATAACTATAAGTCGATGAGATAGGGAGCAAAATCAGCATGATAAGTGCCCCTACAGCATGGGTGACACTGTTTGCTATCTCTTCTCCAAAACTAAGGCGTTTGCTAAGTTTAAAACTAGTATTCATTTGTTTCCTCCTCTTCATTTTCTGTATAGACAAGAGCTAGTGTCTGATGATAGAGTTTTACCGTTTGGCAACTTGCTTGGATAATAGGATTGGCTGGGTCAATGTCTTCGTTCATGTAGTCCACAAAAGCATTGTAAAGCTCTTCTGAGTTAGTCTCTGTGTGTAGGATATTCAGGGTTTGAGCAATTTCCTGGATTGAAAAAACAGACTTGAGAGTTGTGATAGCAATCAATCGGGCGATTTGTTTGCGTTGGTATTTTTTCTTTTCAGGTTTGCTGATATAGCCGTGTTTGACATAGTTGTTCACCATTGATGCAGTTAAACCTTTCTCTTTAGCAAGAGAAATAGGGGAACAAACTTTATTCACATAAAGTAGGACCTGGTCCAAATAGAGATCAATATTTGGAATTTCGTCCCATTCTGGGTAGGAAAAAGTAGTTTTCATTTCCAACTCCTGTTTATCTAGTTTTGATAACTAGATTATAAAATAATAGAAATAAAAAGTCAAGTTTTAACTGCTTGTCGAAAGCTTTAAATTATGCTATGATGAGAGAAACTAGTCAGAAAAGAGGAGATAAGATGGAAATTCGTTTAGCCTTTCCAAACGAAGTAGATGCAATTATGCAGGTGATTGAGGATGCTAAAAAATGCTTGGCGGAAGCTGGTAGCACCCAGTGGCAAAATGATTACCCAAATGCCGACACGATTATTGAAGATATCATCTCTGGTCAGGCTTATGTAGCCTTGGACGAAGGAGAACTTTTAGCCTATGCAGCAGTGACTAAAAGTCCAGAAAAAGCTTATGAAGCCATTTATAATGGAAGTTGGGAGGGAAGAGAACCGGAATGCCTTGTATTTCATCGGATTGCGGTTTCTAGAGATGTCCAAGGCCAAGGTGTTGCCCAGACCTTCTTGGAAGGCTTGATTGAAGGCTTTGATTACCTAGATTTTCGTTCAGATACACATGCTAAAAACAAGGCCATGCAACATATCTTTGAAAAGCTTGGTTTTAAACAGGTCGGTAAAGTTCCAGTAGATGGAGAACGCTTGGCCTACCAAAAATTAAAATCAAATGCCTAAGAAGTATGCAAAGATGCTGTACAGTTCTCCAATTGGCATCATATCTATGGTAGCTGATGATCACTATCTGTATGGGATATGGGTTGAAGCACAGAGTTATTTTGAGAGAGGCTTGTCGGTAGGTAATCTAGTTGAGGTGGAAAGTCATCCAATCTTAAGTCAAATTGCTTGTAATTTGGAAGCCTATTTTAAAGGGGAGAATCAGGATTTGTCTCAGTTACCTTTGGCTCCTGTTGGTAGTGACTTTGAAAAAAGAGTCTGGAACTACTTGCGGGGAATTCCTTTTGGTCAGACAGTTACTTATGGACAAATAGCTAAGGACTTGCAGATAGCTTCGGCTCAGGCAATCGGAGGTGCTGTGGGGCGCAACCCATGGTCTATCCTAGTACCTTGTCACCGCGTATTAGGTGCAGGTAATCGTCTAACAGGCTATGCTTCAGGAATTGACAAGAAGGCTTGGCTCTTAAAGCATGAAGGTGCAGTATTTCAAGAGAATAAGGAATAGAAAGAAAAGAAAATGTTAGAATTTATCGAATATCCAAAATGTACAACTTGTAAAAAAGCCAAAAAAGAGTTAGATCAACTCGAATTAGAGTATAAAGATGTTCATATTGTAGAAGAAACTCCGAGTGAAGAAGTCATTTTAAATTGGCTTGAAACTTCAGGATTTGAGTTGAAGCAATTTTTCAATACCAGTGGAATTAAATACCGTGAACTGGGCTTAAAAGATAAGGTTGGGACTTTATCCAATAAAGAAGCAGCCAAACTCTTGGCCAGTGATGGTATGTTATTAAAACGTCCAATATTAGTGGAGAATGGTGCTGTGAAGCAGATTGGTTATCGTAAAACCTACGACAACTTGGATTTGAAATAGTTTTTTTCTATCTCCTTGATAGGTAAAATATATAACCTCACACTTTTAAAGTATGATAAACTAGTAGGTAGACAAAGTCTCTTCTGCTCGTAGCAAATATTTTAAATTTAGGCAGAAGTATGATAGAATGATTCATTATCAGGAGAGGATGTTTCTATGAATGTTACAACAATTTTAGCATCAGATTGGTACCAAAACTTGATGCAGTATATTCCAGACGGCAAACTGTTTAGTTTTCGTTCTGTCTTTGATGGGATTCCAAGAATTGTACAACAATTGCCAACAACATTGATGTTGACAGTATTTGGTGCTTTTTTTGGTATAATCTTGGCCTTGGTTTTTGCTATTGTAAAAATTAATCGCGTTAGAATTCTTTATCCATTACAAGCATTCTTTGTTAGTTTCTTAAAAGGGACACCAATCCTAGTGCAGCTGATGTTGACTTACTATGGAATTCCTCTGGCATTAAAAGCGTTGAATCAACAATGGGGGACTGCTTTTAATATCAATGCTATTCCGGCAGCAGCTTTTGCCATTGTAGCTTTTGCTTTTAACGAAGCAGCTTACGCTAGTGAAACTATCCGTGCCGCTATTCTTTCTGTTAATCCTGGAGAGATTGAAGCCGCTCGTAGTCTTGGAATGACACGTGCACAAGTTTACCGTCGGGTAATTATTCCAAATGCAGCAGTAGTAGCGACTCCAACCTTGATTAACTCCCTAATCGGTTTGACTAAGGGTACTTCCCTAGCCTTTAGTGCTGGTGTTGTAGAAGTCTTTGCCCAAGCTCAGATTTTGGGTGGTGCAGACTACCGTTACTTCGAACGTTTCATCTCAGTTGCTCTTGTATACTGGGTGGTAAATATCGCTATTGAAAATCTTGGTCGCTTTATTGAGAGAAAAATGGCCATCGAAGCACCAGATAATGTGAAAACAGATGTGAAAGGAGACCTTCGCTAATGATTAAGATTTCAAATTTAAGCAAATCCTTTTCAGGTCAAACCGTCTTGGATCATCTGAATTTAGATATTCAAAAAGGGGAAGTAGTGGCTTTGATTGGTTCCTCAGGAGCAGGGAAATCTACCTTTCTTCGTAGCCTAAATTATCTGGAAACACCTGATAGTGGAAGCATTCAGATTGATGACTTTAAAGTTGACTTTTCTCAAATTACTCAAGATGAAATCTTGACTCTTCGTCGCAAGTTGTCCATGGTGTTCCAACAGTTCAACTTATTTGAACGTAGAACAGCTCTAGACAATGTCAAGGAAGGTTTGGTAGTTGTCAAGAAATTATCCGACGAAGAAGCAACTAAGATTGCTAAAGAAGAGCTGGCTAAGGTTGGTCTTTCAGATCGTCAACAGCACTATCCTCGCCACTTATCAGGTGGGCAAAAACAACGGGTAGCTTTGGCGCGTGCTTTGGCCATGAAGCCAGCTATCTTGCTCTTGGATGAACCTACTTCAGCCCTTGACCCAGAATTAGTTAGTGAGGTAGAAAGATCTATCGCTAATGCTGCCAAATCAGGTCAAACTATGATTTTGGTCAGTCACGATATGTCCTTTGTTTCTCAAGTAGCTGATAAGGTTTTATTCTTGGATAAAGGAAAGATTATTGAGTCTGGAACACCAGATGAGATTATCAATCATCCTAAAGAAGAACGAACAAAAGAATTCTTTGCTAGTTACAAACGGACCTATATTTGATATAATAGAAGATAAGAAAGACTCAGTTGGCTAGGCTAACTGGGTTTACTCTTTAAAATTAATAGAAATGAGAGAGAGCATGCTAGTTCAGCTATTTGCTTTGTATTTAGAGAGTTTAGTGTTGACAATTCTACTGGTCTTGATTATTTTGGGACTCTGGATTGGACTTAGAGCTCTGTCGGGGGTTGACAAAACTGCTAAAGCACGTCAAGCCCATCTCTACGATATGATTATGATTGGAGTTTTGACCATTCCAGTATTGTCATTTGCAACCATGAGCATCTTGTTGGTTCTCAAGGCTTAATAGTTGTAAAATGGGATTTAATTCGTTAGAATAAAAATAGTTACAACAAGAAAGAAGGAAAGAGAATGTACGATACGATTATTATCGGTGCAGGTCCTGCTGGGATGACTGCAGCCTTGTATGCAGCACGCAGTAATCTGAAAGTGGCTTTGATTGAAGGAGGCCTTCCAGGAGGTCAGATGAATAATACTTCTGACATTGAAAACTATCCAGGTTATGCTAATATCAGTGGTCCTGAATTAGCTGAAAAGATGTTTGAACCTCTTGAAAATCTAGGTGTTGAACATCTCTATGGCTTTGTTGAAAATGTTGAGGATCATGGGGAATTTAAAAAAGTCGTAACAGACGACCAAGTTTATGAAACTCGCACAGTTATCGTAGCGACAGGTTCTAAGCATCGTCTCTTGGGAGTTCCAGGTGAAGAAGAACTCAATAGCCGTGGTGTTTCTTACTGTGCGGTTTGTGATGGAGCCTTTTTCCGTGACCAAGATTTGTTGGTTGTAGGTGGAGGTGACTCAGCAGTTGAAGAAGCAATCTTCTTAACACGATTTGCTAAGTCTGTAACTATCATTCACCGTCGTGATGAGCTTCGTGCTCAAAAAGTCTTGCAAGATAGAGCTTTTGCCAATGAAAAAATCAATTTCATTTGGGATTCTGTTGTCAAAGAAATCAAGGGTGAGAACCGTGTAGAGTCAGTTGCCATTGAAAATGTTAAAACAGGACAAGTGACAGAACAAGCCTTTGGTGGTGTCTTCATCTATGTTGGATTGGACCCTGTTAGTGACTTCGTCCAAGAGTTGCAGATTCGAGACCAGGCAGGTTGGATTGTGACAGATGACCACATGAAGACAAGCGTTGCAGGGGTCTTTGCAGTTGGGGATGTTCGTCAGAAAGACCTTCGACAAGTTACAACAGCTGTCGGAGATGGCGCTATTGCAGGTCAAGAGGCCTATAAATATATTACTGAACATAGTTAAAAAGGCGGTGGGACAGAAATCGATAGACAAAGTCTCGATTTCGTAGTCCCAGCCCGCGAGTTTGATTAGAGCTTTTTGGAGTTTAAAAGACGAACAAAAAGTTCAATCAGCTACCGCGTCAAAATTTGATTGATAATAAAAAGTGAGGTCGGGATCTTTTGTCCCAACCTCACTTTTTATTAGAGTCGATTTCTAAAGACTTCGTACATGAGAATGGCAGCAGCAACACTGGCATTGAGGCTCTGTACGTGACCATTCATAGGAATAGTAATCATTTCATCTACTTGTTTTTTAATGTTACTAGAGATACCTTTGCCTTCATTTCCGATGATGAGAGCAATCTTTCCTTTGGTATTCCATTTGTGGCAAGGAGTTCCGTTCATATCTGTACCAAATGTCCAGAAGCCTTCATCCTTGAGTTTGTCCAAGGTTTGGCTGAGATTGGTAACGCGGGCGATAGGAACGTGTTCAATCGCACCTGTTGCTGTTTTTGCTACGACAGGAGTAACACCGACAGCTCGATGTTTGGGAATGATGACACCTGAAACATTGGTTGCATCCGCTGTTCTCAAGATAGAACCGAGATTATGTGGGTCCGTTAAACCATCAAGGATTAGTAGTAGTGGGTTTTCTTCTTGACGTGTCTTAGCAAGAATTTGCTCAAGTTCAGTATAGGCAAATTCAGAAACGCGCAAGACAAAACCTTGGTGAACAGCTCCTTCAGTCATCTCAGAAAGTGATTTTTTGGAAGTCCAAGAAATGGATACTTTCTTTTCAGTAGCCAGTTCTTTAACCTTTTCTACATTCTTTCCTCGTAAATCTTCCTGAAGGTAGAGTTTGTTTCCAGTATTTGCTAAGAGAGCTTCTGTGACGGCATGAACGCCATAGACAATATCGTTTGTTTTCATATCTTCATTATAACACAAAATCCCGTCTTACAACGGGATTTTCTTTATTCAAGAATGAGCAAACCATCTTTAACTTCAAATGGGTCTTTTTCATTGATACGATCGTAGAACATAATGCCATTTAAGTGGTCAATTTCGTGTTGAACTACAATAGAGTTATAGCCCTTAAGTTTGATGCGGTGCTTTTCTCCATTCTTATCAAAATAGTCGACAGTTACTCGAGCGTGGCGGATAACATAACCTGGAACAGCACGGTCAACAGATAAGCAACCTTCCCCTTCGCCTAGAGCAGCATCTTGGACTGAATGTGAGACGATTTTAGGATTGTACATTACAGCTTGTAAGTCATAGGCTTCCTGAGGTGTTTCGCCATCCTCAGTGATATTTGGTACCAGTACGGCGATGATGCGTTTTGAGATATCCAGCTGTGGTGCAGCAAGCCCAACACCTCCACGTAGACCTAATTTTTCAGCCATAACAGGATCTTGCGAGTGTTTCAAAAATTGCATCATTTTTTCTCCAAGAATGATATCTTGGTCGCTCAAGGGGAAAGAGACCTCTTCGGCAACGGCACGAAGAGTAGGGTTCCCTTCGCGGATAATATCTTTCATATCGATTAAATGAGCAGCTTTGGTAATTCGTTCTATAGCAGACATATTCTTTCCTTTCCTTCCATTACAATTACATGATAACACAAAACAGATGAGAAAGAAAGTCACAGAAGTTGCTAAAAAATAATATAATAAAAGGAAATACCTATTTGTCTGTGGTATAATAGAATAAGAAATATGACTTTAAAATTATGGGAGAAAAGTTATGGAACAACGTAGTAGTAGAAGAAAAAATGGTCCCGTTTTACAAGCTATTAGAAATACTGTTCGGTTTTTCAGGAACTATAAGCAGTGGAATAATCGCACTTTTATTGTGGTCTTGTTAACTTCGGTAGTTATCTCGATGATGCTTACTTTATTAGTAGAAGGAGCTCGAGGGATTTCTTTAAGCAGTAGTGATCCAAGTTCCACACACCAACAGTCAAGTTCTCAGGCAAAGAATGCAGAGACGGAACAAGAAACGAGTGCGCGTATCATGGCAAATGGTGATTTGCTCTATCATGACATTATCTACATTTCAGCCAAAAAATCAGATGGCACCTATGATTTTCATGATAATTTTGAGTATGTAAAACCTTGGCTTAAGCAAGCAGACTTAGTTCTTGGTGATTTTGAAGGAACTGTAAATAAAGACCATTATCTTGCAGGCTATCCCTTGTTTAATGCGCCTGGTGAAGTCATGGACGCTATAAAAGATGCGGGCTATCAAGTGCTAGACTTGGCTCACAATCATATCTTAGATTCTCAGATTGAGGGCGTGGTTTCAACTGCAGATGCTATTGAAAAGGCAGGAATGACACCGGTCGGGGTCTATACCCATGAATCACGAGACAAGGCACCTTTACTTATCAAGGAAGTTAATGGTATTAAAGTTGCTATTTTGGCCTATTCTTATGGTTTTAACGGCATTGAACAAAGTATTTCTCAAGAGGATTATAATCGTTATCTTTCAGACTTAGATGAAGATAAAATGAAGGCTGAAATTGAACGAGCAGAGAAGGAGGCAGATATTACAATTATCATGCCTCAGATGGGAGTTGAGTATCAAATTGAGCCGACTGAGGAGCAAAAGAAACTTTACCATAAAATGATTGATTGGGGAGCTGATATTATCTTTGGGGGGCATCCTCACGTTGTTGAACCGGCTGAAACTGTTGAAAAAGACGGTGATAAAAAGCTTATCATCTACTCTATGGGTAATTTTATCTCAAATCAACGAATTGAAACCATGCAGGATGTTGAAAATGCCAAGTGGACGGAACGTGGCGTACTTATGGATGTGACCATTAAGAAAAAGTCCGGTAAAACAACTATCGAGACGGCCCAAGCTCATCCAAGCTGGGTGAGTCGTACTCCAAAAGGAGGTTATTCTCCAGAAGGCTACCCACTCTATCTTTACCAAACCTATATCTTGGAAGATTTTATAGAGGGCGGGAAATACCGTAGTCAGTTAGACGAGGCCACAAAGCAAAGGATTGATATAGCCTATAAAGAAATGAACGAGCATGTAGGTTTGAAGTGGTAGTGACTTGGACCACAAGGAGACACAATGGAAATTAAGATAATAGCGACAGATATGGACGGTACTTTGTTGGATCCTCAAGGACAACTGGACCTACCTCGACTAGAGAAAATTTTAGATCAGTTAGATCAACGTGGCGTTCGTTTTGTCATTGCAACTGGAAATGAAGTTCATCGAATGCGACAATTACTGGGACATTTAGCAGATAGAGTAGTTCTCGTGGTTGCTAATGGCGCTCGTATATTCGAAAATGATCAATTGATTCAAGCTCAGACTTGGGACGATGCTATGGTTGATAGGGCTTTGGGCCATTTTAAAGGCAGAGAGTGTCAGGATCAGTTTGTCGTAACTGCTATGAATGGCGGTTTTGTCAAGGAAGGAACTGTCTTTACAGAACTTGATAAATTTATGACTTTGGAGATGATAGAGAAATTCTATCAACGAATGCACTTTGTTGATGAATTTGATTCCAGTCTCTTTGGTGGTGTTCTCAAGATGAGTATGGTTGTTGGTGAAGAACGATCAGAATCCGTTTTGCAAGAAATCAATGAATTATTTGATGGTCAGGTTCGAGCTGTTTCTAGTGGCTACGGCTGTATCGATATCTTACAAGATGGGATTCATAAGGCATGGGGCTTAGAGGAGTTGCTCAAACGTTGGGACTTGAAACCTGAACAAATTATGGCCTTTGGTGATAGTGAAAATGACATTGAAATGTTAGAGTTGGCAGGAATTTCATATGCCATGGAAAATGCAGAGGAGACTGTCAAAGAAGTAGCCACCAAAATAGCGCCAGCCAACAGTCAGGCGGGTGTTTACCAAGTTTTAGAAAACTGGCTAGAAGAAGGAGAATAACTTGGCAGTACAACTATTAGAAAATTGGCTCTTAAAAGAGCAAGAGAAAATTCAAACCAAGTATCGTGAACTTAATCAAATCTCGGTGATTGAACCAGATATCATTTTTATCGGGGATTCCATTATTGAATATTATCCCTTGCAAGAATTATTGGGAACGTCAAAAAACATTGTGAACCGAGGGATTCGAGGCTACCAGACTGGACTTTTACGAGAAAATCTTGATGCTCATCTCTATGGCGATGCGGTGGATCAAATTGTACTTTTGATTGGGACAAATGATATCGGCAAAGATGTTCCAATGAATGAAGCGCTAAACAATCTTGAAAGCGTGATTCAAAGTATTTCTCGCGACTATCCACTGTCACAGATAAAGCTAGTTTCCATTTTGCCAGTCAATGAGAGTACGAACTTCAAACAGACAGTTTATATTCGTACCAATGAGAAAATCAAGGCCTGGAACCAAGCCTATCAAGACCTTGCCTCTGCCTATATGCAGGTTGAATACGTATCTGTTTTTGAGAACTTACTCGATCAGGAAGGGCAACTTAAGGCAGACTACACAACAGATGGCCTTCATCTCAGTGTCGCTGGTTATCAAGCTTTATCAAGTACTCTAAAAAAATATATTTTATAGGTTCAGTATAGATGAACTATCTATTTCATAATCAGTAATTTTACTAAAAAAAATTTACTCTAAACATTTAAAATGAATAAAAAAATATTCAATTAAAAAGTTTAGAGTTTTTTATATAGAAAATACTTTTGGATGAAATTAATCTTTAGACATAAAAGTTTTAACAATAAGATTAATAAAAAAAACACACATAAAAGACACTATTTTTAAATGTATTAATTATCGTAAAAATGAATAATAATTATAAAAATAGGGGAAGAATTTAATTTCCTTTTTCTTGATTTAAAAGGTTCGAATATGGTATACTGTTAGCGTTACTTGTAATGTGGGGAAGTACATTTTCTTTTTTGGAAAAAGTCAATAATCTTACATATTATTAGTTAAAATGTTTAAAAAGGAGAACTTATCCCATGATAAGAAGAGAGCAACAACGATTTTCTTTAAGAAAATACAAAGTTGGTGTCGCATCAGTTTTCTTAGGAACGACCCTTAGCTTCATGATGGCTAATGGTGGTGCTGTAAATGCTGCTGAGATTGTAGCAAAGCAAACTGATGAGAATACTGAACTAGTCGACAATAACGACAAGGAAAAGTTGAAAGAGCCATCAACGGATGTGGCAACTTCAGCTAATTCTGAAACTTCAGAAGTTAAGTCAGAAACATCAACACCTGAAGTTAAGTCTGAAGTAGTAAAATCAGAACCAACTGAAGTAAAATCTGAAGAAACAAAAGCTGACAAAACTGAGGAAAAAACATCTGTTAGTCCTGAGGTAAAACCAGAGTCTTCTAAGCCAGTAGCAACAACTGCTTCAAAAGCAGAAGAAGTTGTAGTAGCTAAGTCTAAGGCAGAAGAAAAGACTGAAACTAAACAAGAGGAAAAATCTGAGCCTAAAGCAGAAGTTTCAGCTGTAGCTGAGGCAACTAGCATTGATACAACTGCTAGTGTAGCTAATGTTGCAGCAAAACCACTAGTAGATACAGAAACACTTGCTTTGGCAGCTGAGAACACTGTAAATGCCGGTGCTTTGGCTACAAATGGTGGTCGTCGCCGTAACCGTCGTGCTGCAACTGACCATAATGTAGCACCGATTGATGTTGTAACGACTTTAGCTGATAATGTTGCTGCCAATCCAGACATGACAGATCCTAACGGAGCATCTGTGCATTCTCAAACAATTCCAGCTGGTTACCAAGCTAAAGAAGGTGACTTCTATACTTTTGGTATCTGGAATTTGACAAAATTTAATGCCCGTTATAATACAAACTACTATGCGCGTGCTTATAAAACATTTGGCACTTCAACCGATACTACAGTTGAATTGATTGATAAAAATACGGGTAATGTAGTTGAAACACATACAGTCACTGCAACTAGCGGTGTTCAAAAATTCACTACAACCACTCCAAAATCTAATAATGAGTTGACACTGCAAGTGGATTACCAAGCAGGTGCTGGTCAAGGTCCTGGTAAAACAGACCAACCATTCATTCAAATGGGATTTGAAGTTGGATCAGCTGTTCAAGCTTTGGTAGCTGCTGGTCATACCTTGACTCCAGCTGAACAAGCTTATTATACGGCTGTTTATTCTGCACGTAACTCAAATGATATTTTGAATGCAGTTGAACCTGCTTATAATGGTCGTGAAGTTACAGACACTAACTTTAAGATTCCTGTAACTGTTGATAAGACAACATACTATAAAGTTGTTGATCAGGCAAATCCTACTTATAAGGAAACTGGTAAATCTGTTACAACTCAGGACTATAAAGAAAATGGAAATGAAACCAGTCTAGCAACATATACACTCAAAGCTATGGAGGGTCAAAACTTCACAGCTTCTGGGGAGCGTCAATTTACAAAGACTGAAGAACTTACAGATAAAATTACCAGAGAAACAGTTTATAAACTTTATCAAACAGCTGGTCAAGATACAACTTCTGGTTATGTGAGTCGTCCTTACACAGTTGGTACTAGATTTATGGATGCTGAACGTGCTGGGATTAAACGTATCAAGGAAATCGTTGATGAAGACGGATCTGTAGTGATTCGTGTTTACCTACTAGATCCAAAACAACAAAGTAAACGTTCAGATGGGACTTTGAACACTGACGGTTATATGCTTTTAGCAGAAACCAAACCAATCAAGCCGGGAAGAGTGAATACAGAGGATTTGGTCGTTAAAAAGACCCCTCTTCAAACCATTCCTTTTGCTGGACATCCAAATGGTGAACCTGTTAATTTTGATTTCCAAACAGCTGCAAATTATACACCGAAGAAGACTGTATTTGTTCCGTTCTTGGGAGACAATATTGGACACCTTTCACCAAATAGTCAATTAGATAGTGGTGCTTATAAGGGTATTGGTACCAACGTTGACTTGCTCAACTCCTTGACACCATACAAACAACCTATCTACTACTACGACAAGACAGAAACTATCAAGGTAAAACCAGAAGTTGAAAAACAATTGGAAGGTCGTGCCCTTGTAGATGATGAGTTTAGTTTCACTCTTAAGAAAGAAACAAGTTCAGCTAGCGAAGCATACTCTGAAACTGTAACTAATAAAAACGGTAAAGCAACTTTCACCGAATTGTCATTTGACCGAGTAGGAGTTTATAACTACAAGATCACTGAAACAAAAGGTTCTGATACCAACGTTGACTACGATGCAATGGCTGTCACAATGACAGTTACTGTAACTGAGAATTCTAAAGGTGACTTGGAAGCTACAGTTAAATACAGTTCAGAAGGTGGATTTAGCGCAAGTGCAGATGATAAGGTCTTCAACAACTATGTTGTAGCTCCAGTAAAGACTAAGTTTGACTTTAGCAAGAAATTGGATGGCCGTAAGTTGAAAGATGGCGAATTTACATTTGCCTTGAAAGATTCAACTGGTAAAACAATCCAAACGAAAACAAATAATGCAGCTGGTGTTATCTCATTTGACGATTTGACCTTTGACAACACTCAAGTTGGTACTCACAAGTATACAGTTGAAGAAGTTATCCCAACAAATAAAGTGTCAGGTTTACCAACTAAAGAAGAAGGTATGACTTATGACACAATGAAGGCTGAAGTAACGATCACTGTTACTAAGGAAGGTCATGTTCTTAAAGCAACAAACACACTTCCTGCAGATACAGAGTTCAACAATACCTTCACACCATCTCCTGTTAAAGTAAACCTTGAGTTTGATAAATCACTCTCAAATGGTAACTTGAATGCAGGTGACTTTAGCTTCACTTTGACTGGTGATAACAATGTTAATGAAACTGTAACTAATAAAGCTGACGGTAAGATTAACTTTAGCGAATTGTCATTTGACCAAGTAGGTGTCTACAACTACACAGTAAAAGAAGTTAAAGGCGATAAAGCTGATGTAGACTACGATGCAATGACTATCGCAGTTAAAGTAACAGTTACAAAAGATGAGAATACAGGTCTCTTGGTAGCTAATACTGAAATGACTTCAACAGGTGGTGAAGCAACTGGTACTGACGATAAAGTCTTTAACAACCACGTTGTGGCGCCTGTAACTGCCCAATTTGACTTCAGCAAAGCTCTTGCAGGCCGTAAACTCAAGGCTGGTGAATTTAGCTTTGTATTGAAAGACAAAGATGGCACTGTTATCCAAACAAAACAAAACGATGCCGCTGGTAACGTTAAATTTGACGCCTTGACATTTACGAATGCTCAAGTCGGTGATCATAACTACACTGTAGAAGAAGTTATTCCAGAAACAAAAGAAGCTGGTATGACTTATGACACTATGAAGGCTAATGTGACAGTTACTGTTACTAAATCAGGTCATGCCCTTACTGCTGTAGCAGCACTTCCAGCAGATAAAGAATTTAACAATACCTTCACACCAACTGCAACTCAAGCACAATTCAAATTTACTAAGAAACTAGAAGGTAAAGAACTGACGAAGGATGCCTTTACATTTGAATTGCTTGAAAATGGAAAAGTTCTCCAAACGAAGAAAAACGCGGCTGATGGAACTATCCAATTTGATGCGATTTCTTATGATGCAGAAGGTACTCATACCTATACTGTACGTGAAGTAGCTGGTACAGACACAAACATTGACTATGATTCAATGAATGCAGAAGTAAAAGTAACAGTTACGAAAGATGCTTCAACTGGCCTCTTGAATGCAGCAGTTACAATGCCGGATGATACTGAGTTTAATAACTATCATGTGGCTCCAGTCGTTGCAAGATTTGACTTTACTAAGAAATTAGCAGGTCGTGAACTTAAAGATGGCGAATTTAGCTTTGTTCTGAAAGATTCAACTGGTCAAACTCTTGAAACAGTAACAAATAAAGCTGACGGAACGGTAACATTCACTGAATTATCATTTGATAATACTAAAGTTGGAACTCATACCTATACAGTAGAAGAAGTTATCCCATCTACTAAAGAGCTTGGTATGACTTATGATACTATGAAAGCAACAGTCACAGTTGAAGTTGCTAAGAATGGTCACACCTTGACTACTGTAACAAACGTAACATCAACTGGCGGTGTCAATGCTGATGGAACTTCAACAGAAGGAACTGATGATAAAGAATTCAACAACAAGATCACTCCTCCTGAAACACCTGAATTCCAACCTGAAAAATTTGTTCTTAACAAAGAGAAATTTGACATTACAGGATCAAAACTTGTAGATGATGACGATGAGTTGGCTGATGAGTACACTGCTACAAATGCAAACCCATATGCAGATGGAACTTCAAACAACGAAGCAGAAAACATCAATACTAAGACGGTTGAACGTGGTGAAAAACTAGTTTACCAAGTATGGTTGGATACTAGAAACTTCACTGATAAAAACAACATCCAATCTGTTGGAATCTCTGATACCTATGATTCAGAAAAATTAACTGTAAATGCTGCTGATATTAAAGCATATGACAGTGAAACTGGGGATGACGTAACTGACAAGTTTGACATTAAGGTTGAAAATGGTGTCATTACAGCAACATCTAAGACTTCTGTAAACAAATCATTAGGTGATGCGGATAATACACAAGTTATTGATACAACTAAATTTGCATTTGGTCGCTACTATAAATTTGATATCCCAGCAACTGTTAAAGATGACGTTGCGGGTGGAGTGGATATTGAAAATAAAGCCAACCAAATCGTTCATGTTTATAATCCAGTAAGCAAATCTGTTGAAAAACCAGAAAAACCAACTCAAAAACGTGTGAACAGCGTTCCAGTTCCAGTGGAAATGAACTTCACGAAACGTTTGGAAGGTCGTGAACTTCAAGCGAACGAATTCGAATTCGTATTGAAGAAAGACGGTGTTGAAGTAGAACGCGTGAAGAATGACGTTGCTGGTAAGATTGTCTTCAAGACTCTTAAGTTCGGACGTGATGATCTTGGTAAGACTTACAACTACACTGTAGAAGAAACTCCTGGTACAGATGCAACCGTTACATACGACACAATGGTTGCGACTGTTAAAGTTGTGGTATCACACGATGGTAAAGCTAAAGCAATCGTAGCGAATGTAACAGATGCGGCTGATAAAGAGTTCAACAATACTGTAACTCCTCCAGAAGAACCTAAGTTCCAACCAGAGAAATACGTTGTTTCTGAAGAGAAATTCGATATCACAGGCGACAAGCTCGTTGATGATGATAAAGAGTTGGCAGACAAGTACGCAGATACCAATGCGAACCCATATGCGGACGATGCATCAAACAACGAAGCTCAAAACTTGAACACCAAGACTGTGAAACGTGGCGACAAGTTGGTTTACCAAGTATGGTTGGATACAACTAAATTTGACGCAGCTAACAAGGACAACATCCAATCAGTAGGAATCTCAGATGACTACGATGAAGCTAAATTGGAACT
>NZ_AJML01000041.1:0-2761 GCF_000259525.1 Streptococcus sp. SK140
TGTAGCACAAACCATCCTTTATCAAAACTATCCATGTTTTTTCCTTTCCTAACTGAAGAATTTCAGCGACTAGATCTTTTTCTTAGCTTATTTTAAAAAATATTAATAAAACGAATCAATCCGCTAACAATCAATTGGTCAAAAATATAAATCATCACTACAAAGAAAGCAGTGTATTCCATGATAGATTTAAAATCTAACCAACTTTCCTTGCGAGTCGGCCAAGTTGTTTCTTTAAGAAGTTTAAAAATGTCCTTAATAAAACGCATCGTTTTCTCCTATCTCGTTTCTCGGTGTGTGGTGTACTTGCCACAGTGTTTACAAAATTTATTTACTTCTAAGCGTGTTGGTTTTGGATTTCCACTAATTTTGATTGAATAGTTTCTAGAACCACAAACCGCACAGGCTAGACTTGCTTTTTTAAGTGCCATAACGCCTCCATCTTACCTATTATAACAATAAACCTCTGCTTTGACAAGTTAAATTCTTTTTTGAATTCTTAAATTTTTCACTTTAAAATCATCAGATATGGCTTTCTTTCAAGATCGTACCGAATTATTTAGAAATTGAAAAAACCTAGGAATCATCCTAGGCTTTATGTTTCTTATTTACCAAGGTAGTATTCAGAAACTACGTTCAATTTTTCGTCAAATTCGAATACCAATGGTGGGAAGTTAGGGATTTCTACATCCATGATTTCGTCGTCTGACAAACCTTTGATGTGTTTTACAAGAGCACGGATTGAGTTACCGTGTGCTCCTACGAATACGTTTTTACCATCTTTAAGAGCTGGAGCGATTTTATCTTCCCAGAATGGAAGGGCACGTTCCAAAGTCACTTTCAAGTTTTCAGCATCTGGGATATCTGAGTCGTCAAGTGAAGCGTAACGACGATCAGTGTGAGCTGAGTGCTCATCGTCGCGATCCATTGCTGGAGGCAATACATCGTATGAACGACGCCAGATGTGAACTTGTTCATCACCAAATTGTTCAGCTGCTTCAGCTTTGTTTTTACCAGTCAAACCACCGTAGTGACGTTCGTTCAAGCGCCATGATTTTTCAACTGGAACCCACAATTGGTCAGATGCTTCAAGAGCCAAGTTAGTTGTTTTGATTGCACGTTTCAATACTGAAGTGTAAGCTTGGTCAAATTCGATACCAGCTTCTTTGATCAATTTACCAGCGTCAATCGCTTGTTGTGTTCCTTTTTCAGACAAATCAACATCAGCCCAACCAGTGAAAAGGTTAGCTTTGTTCCATTCAGACTCACCGTGGCGAGCAAAAACCAATTTTACCATTTGATGGATACTCCTTTTATTTTCCGAGGTTCCCCTCGTTTATCTATTCTATTTTACACAATTTTTCACAAAAAAGCTAGTCAAAATCAATCAAAAAAGAGAAGAGACTTCTTGACTCTTCTCTTTTAATATAGAACTATCCTTCGATTTGAAAATGTTTTATGCTTGACAAGTATAGCGCTCCTCCAATGATGAGGATAATTCCACCGATCCATCCCAAGAACGGAATCAATGCTACTACCGATCCAACGATAAATAAGATAGACGGAGCAAGTGAGATACGCTTGTCATCCTTGTAGTAGACAAGAGTGAGAATTCCTAGGATTAGAGTTGCGATTTTTACTAAAGTAAAAACAAGGAAAACAATTCCCAAAACAACTCCCGCAAAATCTTCATTTTCAGAAATAGCTGCAATCATAACGATAACGACTGGTAAAATTGCTAAAACAGCTCCTGCAATGATCCCAATAATTCCATCAACTTGTGCAAGTGTTTTTGTCTTCATAAATGTCTCCTAAAAATTTTATTTAATCGTTATTTTACCATATTTTAGTTTTTATTTAAAGTTTTTACCAGTCTGGTATGGAATTGTGATTCCTTTACTGGCTCTCTATACGAATCAAACTAGTGATATTTCAAGTTTTATAGTTCTATTTTTTACTTGTTATTTTACATTATGTCCAGTCGTTCGAGTAATCCATTTTTTTCATAACCTCGTGAAATATGCCCACTCAAATCAGAATCTATATATAACTTACTTCTAATTAGTAGAGAAGTATTTATCATTAGATTTGTTGCTAATCGTTAGTATTCCCCATTTATTAGTTTAGATTATACTCATCATTTATTTTTTTGATTATCCTATTATTTTAGAGGTTGACTTTAGTTACAAGTCAGTTTCATTCTCAATCTCGATTATCTTCTAGATTTTCTAACTGTTTATATTTTCTATTTTGGCGGTTTACACTCTTATGTAAGACTATCTGAGTTAAATATCCGTTTTCTTGTTCTATGCCTTACTCAGATTTAATTTAGTGCTTTTGATCGTTTCTGATAGAACTATACAACTACAGTGGATTGAACCTAGAATAGTACGACAAGGATTCTAAAGCGTTTTTAGAAATTAATTTGACTTTCCTAATCTCTTTGTTCACATCTTATTTCAATCCACTATAGTATTAATAAATTGTTGACTAATCTTCATTCTGCAATTTTTCTGAGATATCGTTATCAGAAAAAAATTTAATTTATCTGACTTCAAATAGTAAAACGAGTATTTGAAATCATAACCACCATACCAGGTCTATAAGCCCAAATTACCAGCCAGCGTCTAAAGACGCTGGCTTTCACGTTGTTCAAGCTCTATTGCTCTTGACTCGTCACTTGCCTCTTAAAGAGGCGTGAGTATTACTTACCACTATCCCTAAAGGGATCCTCATATTCTTTTACACTCAATTTATCTAG